>DATFDN010000068.1:0-3652 GCA_035252035.1 Acetobacteraceae bacterium
CGGCTTGTGTCTCCGCGCCCTCAAGCGGCGCGACGAGCTGCCAAACGACGACGCCGACAACGAGCGCCAGGACTGCGCTCACGCCCCCCAGTGACTTCGCCAGCCAGCGGTCGCCCAGGCGCGGTTCCGGACGCTCCGGACGCGGGGAAGGGATCGCCGGCCGCGCAACGCCGGCGGCGCCCGCGATGATGTCGCGCGTGATGATAGCCTGTCCGCGCGCGGCGGCGTGGGCGCACGCGGCGTCGAGCAAGGCGATCAGCCGCCCCGGTATGCCCTCGCCTGCTTCCAGCAGCAGGAGCAGCGCCCCGCTGGTCACGCGCGGTTGTGGCGCGCGGTCGGAATCGACAAGGCGGCGCGCGATCAAGGCCCGCGCTTCCGTCTCGGTCAGCGGCTCGAGCGAGCGGAGGACCGGGAGGCCCGCCCCGGTTTCGCTCAGGTTCCCCAGCTGGATCCTGTCCCGGAATTCCGGCCGGCCCGACAAAACCACCTGCCATGCCGGCTCCGTGCCGGTCCGGCTGGCCAGGCCGCGCAGGAATTGAAATGCGTCTAGAGCGATCCGGTGAACGTCGTCCACGACGAGGATGTGCGGCCCCAGGCCCTCTTGCGACGTGGCGACCTTGTCGATCAGGAGATCGAGCGCCGGCTGCGCGAGCGGCACCGTATCGCGGCCGAGTGCCTGCGCCGCGACCTCGCGGAGCTGGGCGCGGTCCGAGCTTGGCAGCTCGATCGTGGTGATCCGTTCCCCCAGAACCCGGAGTTGGTCGGTGGCTTGGCGCAGCACGGTCGTCTTGCCGATCCGCGGCGGCCCAGTGACGACGAGCATGGGCGAGCGGTCCAGGACAACCCGCACGATCTCGGCGGCCGCGTTCCGCTGAGGCAAGCCGATGAATCCGTCAGCGGACGCTGTCTTGTTCGGAGACATGGTGCCCGCCCCGCAAATCATAGTTAAGGTCTCGTTAATTCTTAAGGTGTCCGCAGCAGGGTGCGCCTGTCAAGCAAATGCGCGCGTTCGCGGCGAGAGAACCCGCGCGTACGAATGTGGTCTTGTTTTGTTCTTGCCCCGTGATACCATCGGGTCATGACCGACGACCCGCTTCAACTTCGCCCCGCCACGCCCGAGGAGATCGCGGACTCGCTCTCCTTCGCGTTACGCTATGACGGCCGCAAGCGCGTCCACCATGCCGATGACGCGATGGCGCGGATTACCGCGCAACGCCTGGTGGAGCACCTCGCGCGGTCCGGATTTGTCTTGATGAAGCGCCCGCCGCGCGCCGCGCCGTCCGTGCCGACATAGGGCGCCTCACGCCGAGTTCAGCGCCAGCGGATCCAGCAGGTCGGCGGTGTTGTTGCGCGGCGCGTTGACGCGCGTGCTGATCGGCCAGAGCTTCAGCACCGCCTCGCCGGCCGGCCGCAGCAGGGCCGCCGTGTCGCCCTCCCGCTCGCCGAGCCAGACGGGCCAGTCCACAGGCTCCAGGATCACCGGCATCCGGTCGTGGATCGGCCGCGTCACGTCATTGGCCGAGGTGGTGATGATGACGAAGCTGCGCGTGATCTCGCCGGAGGGCCAGCGGAAGCTCTCCCACAGCCCGGCGAAGGCGATCGGCTGGCCGTCCCGGCGGGCGAACGCGAAGGGCTGCTTGGGGCCGCCGGCCTTGCGCCATTCATAGAAGGCGGTCGCGGGGACGAGGCAGCGGCGCGACGCGAACGCGCCCTTGAACATCGGGGAGCTTGCCACCGTCTCGGCCCGCGCGTTGATCGGACGCCGCGCCTTGGCCGGCTCCTTCGTCCAGTGCGGCAGCAACCCCCAACTCAGCCGGTCCAGGTGACGCGCGCCCTCCGGATGCCGCCGCACCACGAGCGCGTCCTGGCTGGGCGCGAGGTTCCAGGTGGGCGCGCTGTTGGGCACCGGGTTCACGGTGCCGAAGATCCGGGCGAGGGCCTCCGGCGGGAGGGTCGAGGCGAAGCGTCCGCACATGGGCGGGGCAGCATAGGGGAGGGGCGCGGCCACGCCCAGGGGAAGGTGGCCAGGGAGCGCGGCGCGGGGGCGGTTCTGACTGTAACCGTCGCCCGGAATGGGTCGAATGATCGGTTAGCGGGCGGCACGATATATGATATGCGCCCCTGTCAAAGTTCGGTCATGGGACGGTGGCGGAGACAAGTCCGAGCGCTGGTGGCACGGATGTCGAGGCGCGCCTCGCGGCGTTGATGCGGCGGGCGCAGGATGGCGATTCCGCGGCCTACCAGGTGCTGCTGCGCGCCTGCCTGCCCGTGATCGCGGGATCGGCGCGGCGGCAGGGCGTGCCGCGCGAACAGGTGGACGATGTGGTGCAGGACGTGCTGCTGACCGTGCATCGGGTGCGGCACACCTACGACCCGGGGCGCCCGTTCCTGCCGTGGCTGCGCGCCATCGCGCAGCGGCGGGCGGTGGACGCGCTGCGCCGGCGGGGGCGGCAGCATGGGCGGGAAGTCCACGACCCCATCGCCTTCGAGGCGCACGCCGACCCCGCGCGATCGGCCGGGCAGGCGCTGGAGAGCGTCGAGCACGCGCGTCGCCTGCGGCTGGCCATCGCCGCCCTGCCGGACGGGCAGCGGGAAGCGGTCGAAAGGCTGGGCCTGCGCGAGCAATCGCTGGACGAGGCGGCGGCGGACACGGGGCGGAGCAAGGGGGCGTTGAAGGTGAACCTTCACCGCGCGCTGAAGGCCCTGCGGGGCAAGCTGGGCGGGGAGCCAGGGTCGGATGTCTGAGATCATGGACCATGAGGGGCTGATCCGTTCGCTTGCCGCCGACCTGCGGCCGGTGCGCCGCCTCTTGCCGCCCTGGCTGCGCGCGCTGTGCTGGATTGGCGTGGTGGCGGCGCTCGGCGCGGCGCTCGCCTCGATCGCTAACCTGGGCGCGTTGTGGCAGCGCCTCGCCGCCGTGCCAGACATGTGGCTAGCCGTACTGGCCTCATGCCTGACCACAGTGCTGGCCGCTATCGCGGCGTTCCAGATCAGTTTGCCGGACCGCCGGGCCGTCTGGGCGCTGCTGCCAGCGCCAGCATTGCTGCTCTGGATCGGCGCGAGTGGCCTCGGCTGCCTGCGGAACTGGACCGTGCCGAGCACGCACGAGGCCGACGCGCGGAGCTGCCTCGTCTTCATCGTCGGCGTCTCGCTGCCGCTCTCGGCGCTGCTGCTGGCGATGCTGCGCCGCGCCTGCCCGCTGCGTCCCAATCGCACCGCCATCCTGGGCGGCCTCGCCGCCGCCTCGGCTTCGGCCACGCTGCTGAACCTGTTTCACCCGTACGACGCGGCGGCGACCGACCTCGCCGTTCACGCGCTGGCGGTGCTCATTGTGATCCTGGGCAACCGCGCGATCGGCGCGCGCGTGTTCGGGACGTAGTGGGTGCGCCACTATCGCGCGCTGGCAGCCTCTGCCCCTCTCCGCCCTAAGAGGCAGATACGTGCTCAAGGCCCACCTGGAGCTCATGGGCAATTTCTTCGCCTACCTCGATGGCGTGAACAATGAGACCGACATCCCGCGCGCCCTACATCTACTCAACCCGGGCTCTGTGCGCGTGAAGCTCAACAAGGACGCCTTTCCCTACAAGCTCGACCACTACGAATTCACACTCGACGGCAAAATCTACATTCAGATGGGTGAACTGGATGACAG
>DATFDN010000069.1:0-4780 GCA_035252035.1 Acetobacteraceae bacterium
ACATGCGCGCCTCGACTCCCTCGCGCACCGGCACGATCGCAAGCTCCTCGATCTCGTCTTCGCGTTCGATGATGCCCTCGGTCAGGCTAAATCCGACCGCGAAATCCTCAAGGTCGGAAGGCGTGGCCAGCAGCACGGCCAGCGCGGCGCGGTTGTAGGTGAGCGCGACCGGCACCTCTTCCGGGATCTCCCGTTCGCCCGCGCTCCACGTCTCGCCCCGCACGGCGATGCGCGGAACGACGCGGGAGGCGTGGGGCGGATTCATACCATTCGCACACCTCTCCCGCTCGCGGGAGAGGTGGAGAAGGGGTTCGTCGGGAATCACTTCACCCTCTGGCTCGGCAAATCACTCCGCCGGCACCTCCTCCGCCACGGGCGCGATCCGCCGGCTCTGCCGGGCGAATGCGTCGTACTCCCGCTGCCAAGCGCTCGGCCCGTTGCTCGGCGAGACCTGCACCGCCGTCACCTTGTATTCCGGACAGTTCGTGGCCCAGTCGCTGAACTCCGTCGTGACCACGTTGGCCTGAGTCTCGGGATGATGGAACGTCGTGTAGACGACCCCCGGCGCGACCCGATCGGTGATCCGCGCGCGCAGCGTCGTCTCTCCAGCGCGGGAGGCGACACGCACCCAATCACCGTCCCGCACGCCGCGCTGCTCGGCGTCGTGCGGGTGAATTTCCAACACGTCCTCCTCGTGCCACAGCACATTCGCCGTGCGCCGCGTCTGCGCGCCGACATTGTATTGGGTGAGGATGCGCCCCGTGGTCAGCAGCAGCGGGAAGCGCGGCCCGGTGCGCTCATCGGTCGGGATGTACTCCGTGACCATGAACCGGCCCTTGCCGCGCACGAAATGGTCCGCGTGCATGGTGGGCGTGCCTTCCGGCGCCGCGTCGTTGCACGGCCACTGCACCGAGCCGAGCGCGTCGAGCTTGGCATAGGTAACGCCAGCGAAGCTCGGCGTCGTCGCCGCGATCTCGTCCATCACTTCCGAGGGGTGTTGATAAGTCCAGCCCATCCCCATCGCGTTGGCGATGAGCTGCGTGATCTCCCAGTCGGCGTAGCCGTTGCGCGGCGCCATCACGCGGCGCACGCGGTTGATGCGCCGCTCGGCGTTGACGAAGGTGCCGTCCTTCTCAAGGAACGTGGAGCCGGGCAGGAAGATGTGGGCGTAGTTGGCGGTCTCGTTCAGGAACAGATCCTGGATGACCACGCACTCCATCGCCGCCAGGCCGGCGGTCACATGCCGCGTGTCCGGGTCGGACTGCGCGATGTCCTCGCCCTGGATGTACAGCGCCCGGAACGAGCCATCCTGCGCCGCGTCCAGCATGTTCGGGATGCGCAGCCCCGGCTCGGGGTCGAGCGTGACGCCCCATTGCCGCTCATAGATGGCGCGCACATCGTCGTTGGCGATGTGGCGGTAGTCGGGCAGTTCGTGCGGGAAGCTACCCATGTCGCACGAGCCCTGGACGTTGTTCTGCCCGCGCAGCGGGTTCACCCCCGTCCCTGGCCGCCCGACATTGCCGGTGGCCATCGCGAGATTGGCGAGCGCCATAACCCCGGTGCTGCCCTGGCTGTGCTCGGTCACGCCCAGCCCGTAATAGATCGCCCCGTTGCCGCCCGTGGCGTAGAGCCGGGCCGCCGCGCGCACGAGATGCGCGGGCACGCCGCTGACCGGCTCCACTGCCTCGGGGCTGTTGCGCGGCTCGGCGACGAAGGACGCCCATTCCTGGAACGCGTCCCACTCGCAGCGTTCGCGCACATAGGCTTCGTTCACCAATCCCTCGGTGACGATGACGTGCGCCATCGCGTCAAGCACCGCGACGTTGCTGCCCGGCCGCAGCGGCAGGTGCAGGCTCGCCGCGACATGCGGCGCGCGCACGAGATCGATGCGGCGCGGGTCGAGCACGATGAGCTTCGCCCCTTGCCGCAGGCGCCGCTTCATGCGCGACCCGAACACCGGATGCCCGTCGGTGGGATTGGCGCCGATGAGCAGGATCACGTCGGCCTGGTCGATCGAATCGAAATCGTTGGTGCCGGCCGACGTGCCGAAGGTCTTGCCGAGGCCGTAGCCGGTGGGCGAGTGGCAGACCCGCGCGCAGGTGTCGATGTTGTTGTTGCGGAAGCCGGCGCGCACCAGCTTCTGCATCAGGTAGGTCTCCTCGTTGGTGCAGCGCGAGGAGGTGATGGCCCCGACCGCGCCGCGCCCGTGCTGCGCCTGGATGCGCCGGAACTCGCGGGCGACGCGGCCGATCGCCTCCTCCCAGCTCGTCTCGCGCCACGGATCGGTGATGCGCTCGCGGACCATGGGCTTGAGGATGCGCTCGCGATGCGTCGCGTAGCCCCAGGCGAAGCGGCCCTTCACACAGGAATGGCCGTGATTGGCCTTGCCCTCCTTGCTCGGCACCATGCGGACCACGGTCTCGCCGCGCATCTCGGCGCGGAAGGTGCAGCCGACGCCGCAATAGGCGCAGGTGGTGAGGACGGCGTGCTCGGGTTCGCCCTGTTCGAGCACGCTCTTCTCGATCAGCGATCCCGTCGGGCAGGCCTGCACGCAGGCGCCGCAGGAGACGCACTCCGAGCCGAGGAACGGCTCGTCCATGCTCGCGGCGATCTTCGACTCGAAGCCGCGCCCCTGCACCGTCAGCGCGAACGTCCCCTGCACCTCGGCGCAGGCGCGCACGCAGCGCGAGCAGACGATGCAGCGCGCGGGATCGAATTGGAAATACGGATTCGAGGCATCGACCGGCGCACCGAGATGGTTCGCGCCGCGACGGCCGTAGCGCACCTCCCGCACCCCAATCTCGGCCGCCGTCTCGCGCATCTCGCCAGTGAGGTCGTCCGGATGGTCCGAAAGGTACAGCTCCATCACCCCGCGCCGCAGCCGCCCCAGGCGCTCGGTCTGGGTGCGCACCTGCATTCCCGGCGCCACGGGGGTGGTGCAGGAAGCCGGCGTTCCCGCCCGCCCCTCGATCTCGACCAGGCACACCCGGCACGAGCCGAACGCGTCGAGCATGTCGGTCGCGCACAGCCGCGGCACCTTGATCCCCGCCTCGGCGGCGGCGCGCATGACGGAGGTGCCCTCGGGCACCGTCACCGCACGGCCATCAATGGTGAGCGTGACCGGCGCCCCCGCGCTGGCGGGCGTGCCGAAATCGGGTTCGTGGGTCAGCGTCATGATTTGCCCCTCGCGCTCATCCGCGGATGAACAGCTTCACGAAAATGCCGATCACCAACGCCAAGGTGGCGGAGGTGCTCCATTTCAGCACTCTCAGATCGCCTCGGATGTCGGCCGGCACCATGTTCACAACCCCGGCGCGGCCCGCCGCCCGCCGCCCTCCTCCGCCACCGCCGCCAGCTCGGCGACCGTCCCGCTCCGCCCCCCGAGGGCGAAATCCTCCGGGAAATGCGTGATCGCGCTGATGACCGGGAACGGGATGAAGCCGCCCAGCGCGCAGAGCGAGCCGAACTTCATCGTCTCGCACAGCTCGCGCACCAGATCGAGGTTCGCCTCCACGTCCTCCCCGGCGATCACGCGGTCCAGCACCTCCATCCCGCGCACCGACCCGATGCGGCAGGGCGTGCATTTGCCGCAGGATTCGGCGGCGCAGAACTCCATCGCGAAGCGGGCCTGGCGCGCCATGTCCACCGTGTCGTCGAACACCACCAGCCCGCCGTGCCCGATCAGCCCGTCGCGGGCCGCGAAGGCTTCGTAATCGAACGGCGTGTCAAACAGCGCCCTCGGGAAATAGGCGCCGAGCGGGCCGCCCACCTGCACCGCGCGGACCGGCCGGCCCGTGGCGGTGCCGCCGCCAATCTCGTCCACCAATTCGCCGAGCGTGAGGCCGAACGGCGCCTCGAACAAGCCGGGATGGCGGACATTGCCGGCGAGCTGGATCGGCATGGTTCCGCGCGAGCGGCCACTGCCAAGCGCCTGGTATCTCTCGCCCCCATCGGCCAGGATCGCCGGGACGCTCGCCAGGGTGACGACGTTGTTGATGACCGTTGGCTCGCCGAACAACCCCTTGTGGACCGGCAGCGGCGGCTTCGCGCGCACTTGGCCCCGACGGCCCTCCAAGCTCTCCAGAAGCGAGGTCTCCTCGCCACAGATATAGGCGCCCGCCCCGACGCGCTGCTCGATGTCGAAGGGGAAGCCGGCGCCGAGCACGTCCGCCCCCAGCAGCCCAGCCTGGCGTGCCACGGCCAGCGCGCGGTTGAACGCGGCGATCGCGTGCGGGTATTCCGAGCGCGTGTAGACCCAGCCTTGCGCCGCGCCGACCGCGAAGCCCGCGATCAGCATTCCCTCGATCAGCGCGAACGGGTCGCCCTCCATCAGCATCCGGTCGGCGAAGGTGCCGGAGTCCCCCTCGTCGGCATTGGCGACGATATGCCGCCGCGCGCCCGGCGCCTCGGCCGCGCCGCGCCACTTCACCCCGGTCGGGAAGCCGGCGCCGCCGCGCCCGCGCAGGCCGGAGCGCGTCACCTCATCGAGAGTCGCCGCCGGCCCGATCTCCAAGGCCCGCCTGAGGCCCTTGAGCCCGCCATGCGCCTGGTAGTCGTCGAGCGACGCGGGATCGACGATCCCGCTCCGGGCGAAGACCTGCCGCGTTTGCCGCGCCAGGAATGGGATCGCCTCTGGCCGGCCAAGGCGCAGAGGATGAGCCCCGCCCTCCAGCAGCCCCGCCGCCCGTAGGGCCGCCAAATCGTCCGGCCGGACCGGGCCATAGGCGACGCGCCCGGAGTCCGTCGCGACCTCGACCATCGGCTCCAGCCAGTAGAGGCC
>DATFDN010000070.1:0-2524 GCA_035252035.1 Acetobacteraceae bacterium
GCAGGCCGATCAGGCGTTCGACCTCGGGACCGCCCATCTAGAACGGCAGCTTCATCCCCGGCGGGATCGGCAGCCCGGCCGTCATTTGCTGCATCTCCTCGGCGGCGCGCGCCTCGACCTTCCGCTTGGCGTCGGCGTGGGCGGCGACGATCAGATCCTGTAGCATTTCGGCTTCCTGGGGATCGATCAGCTTGGGGTCGATCTTGATCCGGCGCAGGGCGCCCTTGCCGTTCAGCGTGACGACGACCATCCCGGCGCCGGCCACGCCGTCTGTCTCGGCGGCCTCCAGCTTGGCCTGCATCTCTTCCATCTTCGCCTGCATTTCCTGCGCCTGCTTCATCAGGCCGGCCAAGTTCTTCATCAGTCCTGCTCCATCTCGTCGGCGGGTTCGGCGTCCGGGGGCGCGAAGTCCGGCATATCGGGCGCGATTGGCAGTCCGTAATAGTCGGCGTTCGCATCATGCACCGCCTCGATGCGCGCGCCAGGAAACGCGTCCAGGATCGCGCGCACCAGCGGATGGTCGGCGGCGGCGGCGCGGCGGCCCGCATCGGCGGCGTTGCCCTGTTCGGCCAAGGTCGGCTCTCCGGCCGCCGAGGACAATGCGATGGTCCAGCGCGTGCCCGTCGCCTCGTGCAGGAAGGCCGCCAGGCGCGGGGCGAAGTCCCTGGGCGCGGCCGGTTCCGGGCGGATCTCGATCACCGGGGGCGCGAAGCGGACCAGGTGGACCGAGTGCAGCAGGTGCGCGTGCAGCAGCGCCTCGCGCCGCTCCGCCAGCAGCGCGGCGACATCACGGAATCCAGCCAGAGGCGGGGCGGCGGGCTGCGCGATCTGCAAGGCGGTTGCCCCCGCCGTGGCCCGGATCCCGCCCGCGCCCGATCCGGAGGGACCGGCCGGGGCGGCAGGTGGGGCTGGAGTCTCGGTCAGGCGGCGCACCAGCTCGCCCGGCGTGGGCAGGTCGGAGACGTGGCAGAGGCGGATCAGCACCATCTCGGCCGCGGCGCGGCGGTCGGGCGCGGCCTCGACCTCGCCCACGCCCTTCAGCAGCATCTGCCAGGTCCGCGCCAGGACCGGGATGGAGAGCCGGTCGGCCAGCGCCGCGCCGCGCGTGCGTTCGGCTTCCGGCAATTCGGGGCTGTCGCGCAGGCCGGGGATGGATTTCAGCCTTGTGAGGGTGTGCAGCAAGTCGAGCAGGTCAGCGAGCACCACGCCGAGATCGGCGCCGTGCTCGTGCGCGCGCTCCGTCACCGCCAGGGCGGCGGCGGGGCGACCGCCCATGACCGCTTCCAGCAGGTCAAACACCATCGCCCGGTCGGCCAGGCCCAGCATATCGGCGACCTGGGATGCGGTCACGCCGTCCTCGGCGCGGGCAATCGCCTGGTCCAGGAGCGAGAGCCCGTCGCGCACCGATCCGTCGGCGGCCCGCGCGATCAGATCCAGCGCCGCCGGCTCCGCCGCCACGCCCTCCGCTGCCACGATGCGCGCGAAATGCGCCGAGAGCTCGGCGACGCGCACCCGGCGCAGGTCGAAACGCTGGCAGCGCGAGAGGACGGTGATCGGCACCTTGCGCAAGTCGGTGGTGGCGAAGACGAAGTTCACATGCGCCGGCGGCTCCTCCAACGTTTTGAGCAGCGCGTTGAAGGCGTGGCGCGAGAGCATGTGGACCTCGTCGATGACGAAGACCTTGGTGCGCGCCTGCATCGGGCGGAACCGTGTCGCCTCGATGATCTCGCGCACATCATCGACGCCGGTGCGCGAGGCGGCGTCCATCTCCAGGACGTCCGGGTGCCGGTCGGCGAGGATCGCCGCGCAGTTGGCGCAGACGCCGCAGGGGTCGGCGGTCGGACCGCCGGCGCCGTCCGGGCCGATGCAGTTGAGGGCGCGGGCGATGATGCGGGCGGTGGTGGTCTTGCCGACACCCCGCACGCCGGTGAGCATGAAGGCGTGCGCCACGCGGCCAAGGGCGAAGGCGTTGCGCAAGGTGCGCACCATCGCCTCCTGCCCGATCAGGTCGTCGAACCGGGTCGGCCGGTATTTGCGCGCCAGCACCCGGTACGGGGTGGGCTGGGGCGCGGGCTCGGCGCCGCCGAACAGGCCAGGGCCGGGCGGGGGAGGGGCGTCCTGTGTGGTATCGTCCTGGAATAGGCCGGACATGCGGCGTTCGAACCTAGCCGCCGCGGCGGCCACCTTTCGCGGATTGCAGGGTGGGAGGCCGGTACGGCGACCCGGGCGAAACTCGCTGCGGCTGCTTCCTTCCGGACCTGACCGGGTTGGCAAGGCGCCCGTCCGCCGCCGACCTCCCGTATTTGGATTAGCGCGGAGCGGGGCGGGGGGCAACAGAGTCGGTGAATGCCCGAGCAAGAAGTGGACTGTCTTTTTGCCGGGACAGCGCCCAGTGTTGTCCCATGCAGGCGTATGAGACCTTCAAGCGGGTGAACGGCCCCTGGCCCGATGTTCCGGAGGCGCGGCGGCGGGTGATGCAGGCCAACAAGTGCCGGGACACCGCGCCCGAGCTGCTGGTCCGCCG
>DATFDN010000071.1:0-2267 GCA_035252035.1 Acetobacteraceae bacterium
CTGGCCCCAGCGCCGCGAGCAGGCAGCCCCGCGCGGGCGCCGCCACATGCGCGGGGTCCAGATAAGAGTCCACGATGCGCGCCAGCCCAGTCTCCGGCTGCTCCCGCGCGATCGCCTCCCAACGCGACGCGGAGCGGGCCAGGGCAGCTTCGGTCGCCTCCGCGACCAGCGCCTCCTTGGATGGGAAGTGCGCATAGAAGCCGCCATGCGTCAGCCCGGCTTCGTGCATGATGGCATCGAGGCCGACCGCGTCGATTCCCCGCTCGCGGAACAGCCGGCCGGCCGCCTCGATGATCCGCGCCCGCGTCTCGGCCCCCCGCCGCCCTGTCTCGCGCATCCGGCTTGCCTCTTTTGCATGACGCTCGTCATGTTTTCTGCTTGACGCATCCATGACGGGCGTCATGCTAGCGCATCCTCTACCGGAGCGCACCATGCTCGCCACCCGCCTTGCCCGACTGTTGAATGGCCGAGTCCACTATGCCTGGATCGTGGCGGCGACGGCCTTCGCCGTGATCCTCTGCTCGGTTGGCGTGCGAGCCGCGCCGGGCGTGCTGATCGTGCCGTTGGAGCGGGCGTTCGGATGGGACGCGGCAACCATCTCCGGGGCGATCTCACTCAATATCGCCTTGTTCGGCTTGGGCGGCCCTCTGGCCGCGGCGCTGATGCGCAGCCTCGGGCTGCGCGCGACGGTGCTCGGCTCGATGGCGCTGCTGGCCCTGGGCGCTGGCCTCTCCGGGTTCATCACCCAGATTTGGCAGCTTTATCTCACCTGGGGCGTCCTGGTGGGGCTCGGGTCGAGCTTGGGGATGCTGGCGCTGGCGGCGACCGTGGCGAATCGCTGGTTCGTTGAAAGGCGCGGCTTGGTGGTAGGGATGCTCACGGCGGGCAACGCCAGCGGCCAGCTCATCTTCCTGCCGCTGCTCGCCCATATCAGCGACGCGGCGGGCTGGCGCGGCGTTCCCCTGACCGCGGCGTGCGTCATGCTGGCCCTGCTGCCGGTCGCCTGGCTGCTGCTCGCGGAAAGCCCGGCTTCGGTGGGCAGCGCGCCTCTCGGCGCCCGCGCCGTCTCCGCCGAGCCGCCGCCAGAGGGCAATCCGTTCGCCATCGCCTTCGCCGGGCTGCGGCGGGGCGTCGCTTCGCTCGATTTCTGGCTCCTGGCCGGCAGTTTCGGGATTTGCGGCTTCTCCACCTACGGCCTGGTCCTTACCCACCTCATCCCGTACTGCGCCGATCATGGCATCCCGGCGGTGACGGCGGCGGGCATCCTCGCCGCGATCGGCGTGTTCGATTTCCTGGGCACGCTGGGATCGGGCTGGCTGACCGACCGCTATGATTCGCGCGTGCTGCTGTTCTGGTACTACGGGCTGCGCGGCCTGTCCTTGCTGTGGCTGCCCTTCAGCGGCTTCGACCTGGTGAGCCTCTCGGTGTTCGCGGTCGTCTTCGGCCTGGATTTCGTCGCCACGATCCCGCCCACCGTCGCGCTGACCACGAAGGTGTTCGGCAAGCAGGACGCGCCGGTGATCGTGTCTTGGATCGCTTCGGCGCACCAGCTCGGCGGCGCGCTCGCCGCACTCGGCGCGGGGGAGGTGCGGAGCATCACGGGCAGCTACGTGCTCGCCTTCGCGGGCAGCGGAGCGCTTTGCTTTATCGCTTCGCTGTTGGTGCTGCGGATTGGCCGTCGTGCGGCGGGGGTGGTGGTGGTTTGACTACGAGCCCATTCCGAAACTGATTAGGATGCAGGGGCGTGCGGCGGAAAGGCGCAGCGCGTTCCGCCCCATGCCGCGCAGCAGCGCGAGCCAGCGCCAGTCTTGCCCTCTCACCAGCATTCATACCTGTAGGTGGGTTAAGCGGCCGATTGCGTTTCGTTGTAACGCTTGCGACGAGGTTGTCCACGGGTTTACGCGGTCCAGAAAATATGGATCGCTTCATTGTTTTGCTCCGTGCTCAACGCTAGAGGCTGTTATGGACCACTAGCGCCCGCCATTCCCGTTCGATGTTCCATCCTTCCTCCGTCATGCGCGGGCTTGACCCGCGCATCCAGCGGAAGGTCATGCAGGCGGGCAAGTCCGCTGGATTGCCGGATCAAGTCCGGCAATGACGACGAAGGGTGGCTGGGCCTGGCAAAGCGGGCACAGCGCGTCGTTGGTACTCAGGTCCATAACGGCCTCTAGCCCCGCCGCCCCCGCACAAACCGCTCGATATCCCCGACAACGGACGCATTGCGCCTAAACAGCGGGACGAAGGCAAGCAAGATCCCGACATGCCCA
>DATFDN010000072.1:0-11141 GCA_035252035.1 Acetobacteraceae bacterium
GCATTGAGGTGCAGTCCCCGATAGACCTGCACCTCAAGGCGTTTCAGTTGCTGAAATGTCTTGAGCTCTTCCGGTGTCATGGGATCTCCGCCGGGGTTGCTTCTCTCGCGAGGCTCGGTTTCGCCACAAACGCCTGTCCCGATGGCGCGACGTTGCGGCCATACTCAATGACGTGTGGCGTGGGGACACCTCCGTGAGGCGCACCCGTCACATCAACCCTATAAATGGGGAGTCCGTCCGCACCCCACACTTGGTAGATTGTAACGTTCCCGTTGCTGTCCGCACGGTACATCCACGGTACATCACAGAGTTAGGCGCTTGCGGTGTGGTCGGGAAGCGTCCCTGAACTTGCACCCCAATATTCTTGACATCGCGTCCACGGACCGTTGGGTTGCTCCGTACCGTTGCTAGCGCGGCTTGAAGCTTGGCGAGGTCCACCTCGCTCGGGATCCGGTTCGGTCTTTGCAGGAACGGCCCGAGGGCGGGGTTGTGGGGATCTCTCGCCTGGAGTTCCTTGTAGGCGTTTCTGTACTCAGTGACCCGCAACTGCTCGTTGTAGTTGAGGGGTTCGCCCTCGGGGCCGAGCCGTTCCTCAGTGGGCGGCTCGCCCTCGGACGGAGGCGCCTGCGCCTTGATGACGGGGGCGGGCGCCGCCGCGGGCGCAGCGCTATTCGCGGCGCGCGCGGCGGCAGCGGCGAGTACACGCGGCGCGTTGTCGGGACCGATCGCCTGGACAGCCTCGGCGAGGGCCGTCATCGCGGGCCGCAGGTCACTGCTGTAGCCGACCGCCGCCGCAACCGCTTGGAGCTGCGCCGCGGCCCGCGCGCCGGCGTGGGGGAGGAAGTGCGCCCGGAAGCTCTCCGCATCGAGCCCGGCGCTTCGGACCCAGGCGGACATGGCTCTGTCAGTGACTTGAGGGCGCCCTGTCCGAGCCGGGTCTCGAAGCGGGCGCGCTGCGCGCGCGGCATCTCGGCAACTGCGCCATGGGCCACCCAGCGGACGCGATTCGCGAGATTGAACGGGGTGTTACCAAGCTTCTCCGGGGCTGCATCCTTGGGCGCGGTCCCCGATCCGAACCAGCCATGCGCCTGGCGGCCTTGGTAGATCCAGGTTGCGTTGGCCAACCAGGTCGTCTCCTAACAATGATAAGGAGATATAATAACACAACTCGACCGAATTTGCAACAATTAGCCGCTCAGCCCAGCCCTGGCATTCCGACGAGTGGCAACTGCTCGCGAATACAGCATTGAACCAGCGGCTGTGGGGCGTGACGCTGTCATTGTCGGTTCGACCCCTGGCCCAGCCGCTTTCACCAGGGCAATCGCATATGGCCGATTGGCCGTTCTCAAATCGTCATGGCCGGACTTGTTCCGGCCATCCACGCCTTTAGCGGCCTGGAAAGGCGTGGATGCCCGTGACAAGCACGGCATGGCGAGAAGAAAAACCGGTCCGGAAGCCAGATGCGAGTACCCTGCGATTGCGGGAGAGGTGGAATGGGCGCAAGCGCAATCTGGCTGCTTCAATGTGATCCGGAAACGCTCTAGCCTGCCTCGCGCCCATGCCAGAACTCCCCGAAGTCGAGACCGTGATGCGCGGCCTGCGTGCCCGGCTGGAGGGCCGCGCGATCCGCCGCGCCGAGGCAAGGCGCCCCGATTTGCGCTGGCCCTTGCCGGCCGGGCTGGAAGCCCGCCTGACCGGCGCGCGCGTCACCGGCTTCCGCCGCCGTGGCAAGTACATCCTCATGCGCCTCGACGGCGGCGACAGCGTTCTGCTGCATCTCGGCATGTCCGGCCGAATCAACCTTGCCCCGCCTTCGGTCGCGCCCGGACCTGCCGCCCGGCACGAGCATCTGATCCTTGAGACCGACGAGGGGTGGCATGTCGGCTTCATCGATCCGCGCCGGTTCGGCATGGTCGATCTGGTTCCGACCGCGGCGGAGGACGCGCATCGCCTGCTGGCCGGGCTCGGTCCCGAGCCCTTGGACGAGGCGTTCGACGCGGCGCGGCTGAGCGAAGCCCTGGCCGGCCGGCGCACCTCGCTTAAAGCCGCGCTGCTCGACCAGCGCGTGGTCGCCGGCCTGGGGAACATCTATGTGAGCGAGGCCCTGTTTCGCGCTGGGTTGAGTCCGAGACGCCTGGCCTACACGGCGGTGGGCCAGCGGGCGGCGCGGCTCGTTCCCGCGATCAAGGCCACTCTCACCGAGGCCATCGAGGCGGGCGGCTCCAGCCTGCGCGACTATGTTCAGCCAGACGGGGAGCTGGGCTATTTTCAACATGCATGGCGTGTCTACGGGCGGGAGGCGGTGGGCTGCGCGCACTGTCCCGGCCCGCCGGCCTGCGCGGGGGTGCGGCGGATCGTCCAGTCAGGACGCGCCACGTTCTATTGCCCGCGCACGCAACGATAGGTAGAAACCGGGAGAACGGGGGAGGTCAGGCGGATGGCCGACAGCTTTGAGATGATCCTGGTCGAGACGCACGGGGCGGTGGGGTTGATCCGGCTGAACCGGCCGCAGGCCCTGAACGCCCTTTGCGATCAGCTCATGACCGAGCTTGGCCAGCAGCTCCTCGCTTTCGACGCCGATCCGGCCATCCGCGCCATCGTACTGACCGGCAGCGAGAAGGCGTTCGCCGCCGGGGCCGACATCAAGGAAATGCGCGAGCGCACGCACCCATCCGCGATGCTTGAAGATTTCATCGGCCGCCGCTGGGAGACGGTGCTACAGGTCAAGAAGCCCGTCATTGCCGCCGTCGCCGGCTTCGCCCTGGGCGGCGGGTGCGAGCTGGCGATGATGTGCGACATGATCCTCGCCGCCGACACGGCGAAGTTCGGCCAGCCGGAGATCAATCTCGGCGTCATCCCCGGTGCGGGCGGCACGCAGCGGCTGACGCGGGCCGTGGGCAAGTCCAAGGCCATGGAGATGGTGCTGACGGCCCGCTTCATGGACGCCACGGAGGCCGAGCGGGCGAACCTGGTCTCGCGCGTGGTCCCGGCCGACCAGCTCGTCGCGGAGGCAATCAAGGTCGCTGAAAAGATCGCGGCGCTGTCGCCGGTGGCGGTTGCGGTGGCCAAGCAGGCGGTCAATCGCGCCTTCGAGACCACTTTGGTTGAGGGCGTCCGCCACGAGCGGGCGCTGTTCCTGTCCCTGTTCGGCACGCCAGACCAGCGCGAGGGGATGGCGGCCTTTGTCGAGAAGCGCAAGCCCTCCTTTCGGCCGAGTTGAGGCTGGAAGGTGCGGGAGGCATCCTTGACGCTTTCGGGGCCGCTGCCTAGAACCGCCCGCTTCGCCGCCCGCGCAACGGAGCGGCCCCTGAGCAGGATACATCAGACGCATGGCCAACACCGCCTCCGCCCGCAAGCGCATTCGCCAGACCATCCGCCGCACGCAGCGCAACCAGGCTCGGAAGTCTCGGATGCGCACCTTCATCAAGAAGGTCGAGGTGGCGATCACGGGCGGGGACAAGGCGGCCGCGGCGGCGGCGTTCCGGGCGGCGCAGCCGGAGATGCAGCGCGCCGCGGGCAAGGGCGTGATCCATAGCAATACTGTCTCGCGCAAGCTGTCGCGGCTATCTGCGCGAATCAAGGCAATGCAGAACGGATGAGGTTTGATCCGTACTTCTATAATCGAAGCCATCGTAACACTGTAGAATAATCATAAGCCTGGGTGGAATATCTCACCTTGGTCGGGGAGGACAGCTAAGTAAGGGGGTGCTCGCCGCATTCTCTTGCTATGTGGCTATACTTGCCTGTACATTTGGATGTGGCATCGGTTATTATTCCCGTAAAAAATTCCATTGATCCTGCTGCGGAACTGCTATAAAAGTTCTATTGGTTTCGGTGCCCATGGCCTACCTCTTTTCAATGCCCATCGGGTCATGAAGGCGGGGGTGGCATCATGCTTTGAAGCGGCGGTGCATCCATTGCGATGAGGCGATCCCGGTGGCGTCTGAAAGCGGCTTTATGGAGCATCCAGTGCGCGCGGACTTCGACGGCGGACATGCCGACGAGCTCGCCACGCAATGGGACCGCATCCGAACCCGGCTGCAGTCCGACGTGGGAGAAGTCGAATACCGCTCCTGGCTGAGGCAGATAACGCTCGCCGGTCTGGACGGGGACGAGATCACCCTTCACCTGCCCAACCGCTTCCATCGCGACTGGGTGCGCGAACACTATGGCGCGCGCATTAGCTCCCTGTGGCAGGCCGAGAACGCCTGCGTGCGCCGCGTCGATCTCCGCGTGGGGGGCGATCCGGTCGGTCCCGCCTCGGAAGGGGCGGCGGAGGCGATTGTCTCTCCCGCGCTGTCGCGACCCAAAGCTGCCGTCCCGGCCGAGGACCGCCCGCGGCTTGACGACCGCTCGGAGCCGCGCGCGGACATGGCGGCGCCGCTCGACGCGCGCTTCACGTTCGAGAATTTCGTCGTCGGCAAACCGAACGAGTTCGCCTATGCCTGCGCCCGCCGGGTCGCGGAGAAGCCGGCCAGTCCCGGCTTCAACCCGCTGTTCCTGTACGGCGGCGTGGGTCTCGGCAAGACGCATCTGATGCACGCCATCGCCTGGGAGCTGACCGTTCCGGGCCAGCAGGTCCGTCCTGTCAGCGTGGCCTATATGTCGGCCGAGAAGTTCATGTATCGCTTCATCGCCGCGATCCGCAGCCAATCGACGATGGAGTTCAAGGAGCAGCTTCGCAGCGTCGATGTGTTGATGGTCGATGACCTGCAATTCCTGATCGGCAAGGACAATACCCAGGAGGAATTCTTCCACACGTTCAACGCGCTCGTGGACGCCGGCAAGCAGATCGTCGTCTCCGCCGACAAGTCCCCGTCCGACCTCTCGGGGCTGGAGGACCGGCTGCGCACCCGGCTTGGTTGCGGCATGGTCGCCGACATTCACGCCACGACCTACGAGCTTCGCATCTCCATTCTCGAATCGAAGGCCGAGCGGGCCGGCGTGCCGGTGCCCAACAAGGTAATGGAGTTCCTGGCCCACAAGATCACGTCGAACGTGCGCGAGCTGGAGGGCGCCCTGAACCGCCTCATCGCCCACGCCAATCTGTTCGGCCGCCCCGTGACCCTCGAATCGACCCAGGAGGTTTTGCACGACATCCTGAAGGCGCACGACCGGCGCGTGACGATCGACGAGATCCAGCGCAAGGTCGCGGAGCACTACAATATCCGCCTGACCGACATGTCCTCGGCCCGGCGTGCCCGCGCCGTCGCGCGTCCGCGCCAGGTCGCGATGTATCTCGCCAAGCAGCTCACCAGCCGCAGCCTGCCCGAGATCGGCCGCAAGTTCGGGAACCGCGATCACACTACCGTGATGCACGCCGTCGCGCGCGTTGGGGAGTTGATGGAGCGTGATGTGGGCTTTGCGGAGGACGTGGAGCTGCTGCGCCGTATGCTGGAATCCTAGTTTTTCCGATTGTTTTCCTGATTTCGTTTTACTCGCATAAGTTGTAGTCTATAACTCGGATACAATTCTCTTTGCGACTCTACAACCATTTTGTAATGCGTGGAGCCTTCTTGCCGAGGTGCTCCATGCCGTTTCACGTACTCACGACACGCATCGCCCTTACGTTATCGCTTTGCACCACCTTGATGGCTTCCCCTGCCTATGCCGAGGACTGGCTCACCTTCGGGCGAACGGGGCAGCGCAACAGCTATAACCCAAACGAAACCGTCCTGAGTGCGCGGACGGTGCCCTCGATGCGCAAGCTCTGGTCAACCAAGTTGACCGGCCCCATCGTGGACCAGCCCACGCTGGCAAGCGGGATCTGGGTCGATGATGGGACCGGGGCGGGCAGCCAGGTTCGCGCCGATGTCGTCTACGCGGTCGATCTCAGCGGCATGGTTTCCGCCCTGGACGCGCATAGCGGCCAGATCATCTGGCAGAATCAGCTCCCCGCCATCCCGACCACCTGCGCCGATTTCCCCCTCGGGCAGGTCGGCATTGTCGGCACCCCGACCATCGACAAGGCCAACTATCGGATGTGGGTGGTGGCCGGAGACGGAACCCTCTGGGCGCTCAATCCGAGCAACGGCAATCCGTGGCCTGGCTACCCGCTGCAAGTGATCGATCCCGACAACCAGAACGGCCGGACCGTTGTCTATAGCAGTCCAACCTACAACAGCGGCGCTCTCTATGTGACAACGGCCAGCCAGTGCGACGTTCCGCCCTATCATGGCCAGCTCATCAAGGTGAACGTCGGCACCCATGCCACGGACCTGCCATTCGTCGCGGCGCGCTGGTACCCAGAGGGAGCGAATGGACCGGACGGCGGCGGCATCTGGGGACCGGGGGGCGTCTCGGTCGAGGACAACGGCTCCTTCGTCTATGCCGCGACCGGCAACGCCCTGACCGTGCCGGACAACGCGGGCTACGCGGACCAGATCGTGCAGCTCAACGAGGCGTTGCAGCCGGTTGCCAGCCTCGCTCCGAAGCTGGAGGGGGAGGATGTGGATTTCGGCGCGACTCCCTTGCTCTATCAGCCGCCCGGCTGCCCGCCGCTGATGGCGACGATGAACAAGTCGGGCGTCCTGTTCGTCTCCAAGCGGGACAGTGCGAGCATCAAGGCGGGGCCGCTGCAAAGGCTCGACATCACGCAGGCCGCCGACGCGGGCGGCTTCATCGGCATCCCGGTCTACGATCCCGTTGCAAACCAGCTCTATCTCGGCAACCCGCAAAGTGATGTCACGGGCAAGTACCCGCACGGGCTGCTCGCCTTCAAGGTGCGGGCCGATTGCACGCTGTCGCTCGCCTGGCAGAGGACGATTGGCTTCGACAACAACGATCCCAACGGGGCCGAAAACCCGATCATTCCCGCGGCCGCGGCCAACGGGGTCGTTTATTATTCAACGGGGTCAGAAGGTTCGGTTTATGCGTACGATACCGCAGGCAACGCTCTGTGGTGGAGCGGGAAGCAGATCCCAGGCCCCGTCCTCGCCGCCCCGGCGGTCGTCAACGGAATGATGCTGGTCGGGGACTATAGCGGGACCATCACCGCCTTCGGGGTCAGTCCGTAGGGCAGTGGCATGCCCCACCTCACCCTGGCCCTCTCCGCCCCGAGGGGCGGAGAGGGGGTAAACCGGGGGAACGCCTTGGTTAGGGGTGCATCCAGCCGGCGAGGATCGCCAGCAGCAGCAGCGCCACGATGTTGGTGATCTTGATCATCGGGTTCACCGCCGGCCCGGCGGTGTCCTTGTAGGGATCGCCCACCGTGTCGCCCGTCACCGCGGCCTTGTGGGCCTCCGAGCCCTTGCCGCCGTGATGGCCCTCCTCGATGTACTTCTTCGCGTTGTCCCACGCGCCGCCGCCCGAGGTCATCGAGATCGCCACGAACAGGCCGGTCACGATCGTGCCGAGCAGCATGGCGCCGAGCGAGGAGAACGCCGCCACCCGGCCTCCGATGCCCCAGATCACCACCCACAGCACCACGGGCGCGAGCACCGGCAGCAGGGAGGGGGCGATCATCTCCCGGATCGCGGCGCGGGTCAGCATATCGACCGCGCGCCCGTACTCGGGCTTGTCTCGGCCTTCCATGATCCCTGGCAGCTCGCGGAACTGCCGCCGCACCTCGACGACGACCGAGCCGGCGGCGCGGCCGACCGCGGTCATGCCCATGGAGCCGAACAGGTAGGGCAGCAGCCCGCCCAGGAACAGCCCGATGACCACGTACGGGTCTTCGAGCTGGAACGGCACGTGCAGGTTCGGGAAGTAGTAGCTGAGATCTTGCGTATAGGCCGCGAACAGCACCAGCGAGGCGAACCCGGCCGAGCCGATGGCATAGCCCTTCGTCACCGCCTTGGTGGTGTTGCCCACCGCGTCCAGCGCGTCGGTCGTCACCCGCACCTCGCTCGGCAGGTCGGCCATCTCGGCGATGCCGCCCGCGTTGTCCGTGACCGGGCCATAGGCGTCGAGCGCCACGATCATCCCGGCCAAGGCCAGCATGGTCGTCGCCGCGACCGCGATCCCGTAGAGGCCCGCCGCCAGGTAGGAGATGACGATGCCGATGCAGATCGCGATCACCGGCGCGGCCGTGGCCTCCATCGACACGGCCAGGCCCTGGATCACGTTGGTGCCATGCCCGGTGGTGGAGCTCTGCGCGATGCCGCGCACCGGCCGGTACGCCGTCGAGGTGTAATACTCGGTGATGACCACGATCGCGCCCGTGACCGCCAGCCCCACCAGGGCGCAGATGAACAGATCGAGCCCGGTGAGCACGCCGGCATTGACCAAGGGAAGCGGCGTGGTGAAGCCGGTGAACCAGGCGAGGATGATGGCGATGCCCAGCACCGACAGGGCTCCCGTGACCACCAGGCCCTTGTAGAGTGCCCTCATGATCCCGTTGTCGGAGCCGAGCCGCACGAAATACGCGCCGACAATCGAGGCCAGGATGCAGATGCCGCCGATGCCGAGCGGCACGATCATGACCGCGTCCCGCATCGCCGGGGCGAAGAAGATCGCGCTCAGCAGCATGGTCGCGACGATCGTGACCACGTAGGTTTCGAACAAGTCGGCGGCCATCCCGGCGCAATCGCCCACGTTGTCGCCCACGTTGTCGGCGATCACCGCCGGGTTGCGGGGATCATCCTCGGGGATGCCGGCCTCGACCTTGCCCACCAGGTCGGCGCCGACATCGGCGCCCTTGGTGAAGATGCCGCCGCCGAGGCGGGCGAAAATCGAGATCAGGCTGGCGCCGAACGACAGCCCGACCATCGCCTCCATCACCGGACGCAGATCGGCGCCTGGCAGAACGCCGCGCACGATGAGATAGTAGCACGTCACCCCGAGCAGCCCGAGGCCCACCACCAGCATCCCGGTGATCGCGCCGGACTTGAAGGCGATGTCGAGTCCGGCGGCCAGGCCCCGGCGCGACGCCTGCGCGGTGCGCACGTTGGCGCGCACCGAGACGTTCATGCCGACATAGCCGGCGCAGCCCGACAGCACGGCGCCGATCACGAACCCGACGGCAACCAGGTAGCCGAGCGTGAAGCCCAGGAAGATCGCCACCAGCGCGCCGACGATCGCGATTGTGGTGTACTGGCGGTTCAGGTAGGCGCGCGCGCCTTCCTGCACCGCCGCGGAAATCTCCTGCATCCGCGACGTGCCGGCGTCCGCCGCGAGGACTTGCCGGGTCGTCACCAGGCCGTAGGCGAGCGCCAGCAGGCCGCAGAGGATGATGACAAGAAAGGCGAAAGGCATTCCAAACGATTCCTCTCGGACGCGCCGCTCCCGAATCCGGGAACTGGCGCTGGGAAGGTGACGCCGTATGCCAGAGAGCGGCACGTCAGGCAAATAGTGCTCGCGCGCAATGGATGTCTCGCGGCCCTTGCGCGGGACGCCCCGGCTGGGGCACATCATGGCGCGGGCGCCTGTAGCTCAACGGTTAGAGCGGGCCGCTCATAACGGCTTGGTTGCGGGTTCGAGTCCTGCCGGGCGCACCGCGCGCGACGATTGCCGCCCCGCACCGCTGGTTGCGGGCCACCGCGTCGCCACATAGAAGGCCCCCCACAGCCCGCAGGAGCCGCTTCCGGATGCCCAGCCACCAGTACGTCTACGTGATGAAAGACCTGACCAAGTCCTTCCCCGGCGGCCGGGAGGTCTTCAAGGGCATCACGCTGTCTTTCCTGCCAGGCGCCAAGATCGGCGTGCTCGGCGTCAACGGCGCCGGCAAGTCCACCCTGCTGAAGATCATGGCGGGCATCGAGACGGAGTATGGCGGCGAGGCTTGGGCCGCCGACGGCGTGCGAGTCGGGTACCTTTCGCAGGAGCCGCAGCTCGATCCGTCCAAGACCGTCGGCGGCAACGTCGAGGAGGCGTTCGCTGATCTCAAGGCGGCGCTCGACCGCTTCAACGCGATCTCGGCGCGCTTCGCCGAGCCGATGGGCGACGAGGAGATGAACCAGCTCCTGGGCGAGCAGGCCGATTTGCAGGCCAAGATCGATGCCGAGGACGGCTGGGATCTGGACCGGCGCATCGACATCGCGCTCGACGCGCTGCGCTGCCCGCCGGCGGAGGCCGACGTGACCACGCTCTCGGGCGGCGAACGCCGGCGCGTCGCGCTCTGCCGGCTGCTGCTGGAGCGGCCCGACCTCCTTCTGCTCGACGAGCCGACCAACCATCTGGACGCCGAGAGCGTCGCCTGGCTGGAGCGCACGCTGCGCGACTATCCGGGCACGGTCATGCTCGTCACCCACGATCGCTACTTCCTGGACAACGTGACCGGCTGGATTCTCGAGATCGAGCGCGGGCGCGGCTATCCCTACGAGGGCAACTACTCGGCCTGGCTGAGCCAGAAGCGCAAGCGGCTGGCGCAGGAGGAGAAGGAGGAGAGCGCGCGCCAGCGGGCGCTCGCCGCCGAGGAGGAGTGGATCGCCGCCTCGCCGCGCGCGCGGCAAGCGAAGAACCGAGCCCGCATCCAGCGTTACGAGGATCTGCTGGCCGCCTCGCAGGAGCGGGCGGCGGGCGTGGCCGAGATTGTCATTCCACCTGGCCCGCGCCTTGGCAACGTGGTCATCGAGGCCGAGAATGTGTCGAAGGGGTACGGCAACCGCCTGCTGATCGATGATCTCGATTTCAAGCTGCCCCCTGGTGGCATCGTCGGCGTGATCGGTCCGAACGGGGCCGGCAAGACCACGCTGTTTCGCATGATCGTCGGCCAGGAGAGCCCAGACAGGGGCATCCTGCGGGTGGGCGAGACGGTCAAGCTCGGCTACGTGGACCAGTCGCGCGACTCCCTCGATCCCGACAAGACCGTTTGGCAGGAGATCAGCGGCGGCGACGAGGTGATCTATCTCGGCAAGCGCGCGGTGCAGTCGCGCGCCTATGTGGCCGCCTTCAACTTCAAGGGCGCCGACCAGCAAAAGAAGGTCGGCATCCTCTCGGGCGGCGAGCGCAACCGGGTGCATCTGGCCAAGATGCTGAAATCAGAGCACAACGTCATTCTCCTCGACGAGCCGACCAACGATCTCGACGTTGATACGCTCCGCGCGCTTGAGGAGGCCCTAACCGAGTTCGCCGGCTGCGCCGTCATCATCACCCACGACCGCTGGTTCCTCGACCGGCTCGCCACCCACATCCTGGCGTTCGAGGGCGATAGCCATGTCGAGTGGTTCGAGGGCAACTTCCAGGCCTATGAGGAGGACAAG
>DATFDN010000073.1:0-23699 GCA_035252035.1 Acetobacteraceae bacterium
CAGGGCCAGGCGGCCGGCGTGAGCGGCCGCTAGCACGCCGCCCAGCCGGCGCGCTTGGTCGAGCCGCGTGGCGATCAGCAAGGTCGCGCCGATCCCGGCGTAGGTTTCGGCCAGGTCGGCGGCCTCCGCGGGGTGCAGGCCACCGGGCAGGACCAGGGCGACCACCGCCGCGGCGGCGCCAATGAAGGCCGCCATCTCCTCGCGCTGGACAGGGTCGAACGGATCGGTGCCGAACGCATCGATCAGGACCGGCCTGCCGGGAGGGCGGCGGGTCAGGGCGCGCGCCAGCGTGAGAGGGTGGCTCGCGACCACGAGTTCAATGTCCAGGAGCCGGGTGAAGGCGGCGAGTTGCTCCACGGCCCCGGCGCGGCGTCCATCAATGGTGATGACCAGGGGCTTGGTTCCGGCCAGAACAAGGCGCGTGGCGAGCCGGGCCGCCGTCAACGTCTTGCCGGCGCCGGGCAGGCCGGCGAGCAAGATCGGGCGGCAATTTTCGGCGAGGGGAAGAGAGGAGAAGGACAGAGCCGCTTCAAGCGCGGCGTCCAGCGGGCCATACGCCAGAGCGGGGCGCAGCGCCGGGAGAACGTCGTGATAGGCCAGCAACCGCTCGCGCTCCGGGTCCAAGGCGGCGGGCGGGGGCTCGGACTCCAGCGCCGCCGTGATCTCCACGCCCTCGGCGACGCGGCGGCTGGCGACGATCAGCGCGTCCGGACCGAGTTCGGTCCGAACCATCGCCATCGCCTCCGGCATCGTGGGCGCGCAATACAGCTTGAGCCGCATGAGCGCAGGATAGCGGCGTATGGTTGAGCGAAGGTGAATACGGGAGAGTGCAATCCCTCCCCTGACCCTCTCGCGAGGGGGCTTTAGTCTCTTCCTCCTCCCCGTGTGGGGAGGGCTCCGGTGGCTCGTGCGGCGCGGCGTGGAGACCAGGGCCGGGCCGCGCTGTGCCGCACCTGGGCAAATAGTGCCTGGTGATCGCACACGCGCTTGGTTTCGATCCCTGCCGGGCTATCCGCGATATCAAGGCACACCTCGCGTGGCGCTCCGGTCAGGAGAAGACCGAGTGAGTGCGCGGCAAGTTGTCAAAGCGGCCTCCGGGCGCCTCCAAAGCCCGGGCGGCCATGTTTTCGACCTTGTCACGATCACAGATGAAGACGCGGCTCGGCTGGTCCGCTGAGTCTCTGCACACCGTAGTGGAAGTAGGTCGGGTCGATTTCAGCGCCATAGGCGCGGCGGCCAATCTGCCGCGCGGCTACGCAGGCCGAGAACAAGCCGCCAAAAGGTTCCCACACCACGTCGCCCCTGTCGGACGACGCCTCAATGATGCGTTGCATCAGGTCCAATGGCTTTTGATTTAGATGAATTGCTTTTCCGGAGTCGCCCCTCACCTTGAACCGCTCGGCGCCACGCAGGGCAGGGCGGTCCCAAACATTGGTCACGCCATGCGAGCACCGAAATTTGGAGCGCATGACGCTCCATTGCTTCGCGGTCCCTGGCGCCCTGCCATCCAGCGAGAAATAGGGGCGCCCCTCCAGCCGACCATGCGTGTTGGCGTATTCCTGTAGCTTCAGAAACATCTCAGGCGGTGGAAAGTACCACAGATGGCCCTGGTCGAGATACTTGCGGACTGCCGCGTCAGCGACGCCACAGGCTTCGTTGGCCTTCCTGAGCGGCAATCCAGTGCGCTTCCACTCGGCAAGCAGCCATTCGCGCAGGGGCCTCCCACCGACGTTTGCCTCAAAGACATATTGAACGCATACCTCCGAAACCACAGGGAAGCGCCTTATCCTGCCAGTGTTGACGTTGCCAGCGATGTGGCCAATGCCTTTGTTCCAAATATTGGCGTTGACATAGCGCCAACCGTGCCGCTCAAGCACCGGGTGGACGACAGCCCAGCCGATTTCCGAGTTCCAGAACCATAGCGTGGTTTGTGGCGTCGCCCGCCGGGACCACGCCGCAACGCTCGGCTCGTACCATTGTGGCATATCGAGATGGTCTGACGTGTCTCCCTCGAAGCCAAGCACTCCGTACGCGCCATCCGACACGATGACCGTTGGACTGGGCCAGCGCTGACAGAGTTCGATGCTGTCGCCAAGTCGCGCGCGTACCAACGCGTCGCGATATTCGGTCTCGCTTGGCTGGATGACTTTCTTGACGGCTCTACCACGACCAACAGTGCTCGTCGGCTTGTTCTTTCCCACCGCGCGCTTGCTGACGGTGGTGGGTGCCTCGAAATCTTCGCTCATCCGCCTCATCCGAACCGGCACATGGACGATAACCCAATTTCATCAAATCCGGGCTGGCCGGGCCTTGCGGCGGGGGAAGAACACAAGCCGGGTTGAGACGTCACCTCGGACGGCGTGGACTGCCAGGCATCTGGGGGCTGCGTTCCTCCTTCGGATTCCATTTTGGCTGGAAGGCGGCGACTCCTCCCTGGCGGCCTTCAAAGCACCAGCGCCGCCAGCAACGCGTCCAGCCGCAAGCGTCCGGCCGGCGTGGCGCGGAGCCGGGCCGGGCCAGCCTCCACGTAGCCGGCCTCGACTGCCCGCGACAAGATCTCGGCGTCGATCGCATCGTGCAGCGCGACTCCGGTGCGCTGCGCGAACCGGGCCGGATCGATCCCTTCCGTGAGGCGCAGGCCCATCAGCAGCATTTCGCGCGCGCGTTCCTCCGGGGCCACGACCCCCTCGGGCGTGCTGCCATGCCCTTGCGCTTCGACCAGCGCGGCCCAAGGCTCCGGCGCGCGGTGCCGGCGCGTGGCCAGCAGGGCGCCGCCGAGCGTGAGCCGGCCATGCGCGCCGGGACCGATTCCCGCGTAGTCCTGATAGCGCCAATAGGCCAGGTTGTGCCGGCTCTCCGAGCCGGGCCGCGCGTAATTGGAGATTTCGTAGGCGGCGAGGCCGAAGCGCGCCGCCTCCTCCGCGCTCGTCTCGTAGAGCGCGGCCCCGGTGTCCGGGTCGGGCAGCACGATTTCGCCGCGCCGGTGCAGCGTCTCGAACCGCGTGCCGGGCTCAATGGTAAGCTGGTAAAGCGAGAGATGATCGGCGGCGAGGTCGAGTGCCTGACGCAGCTCCTCCCGCCAGCCCCGCGCGTCCTGGCCGGGGCGGGCATAGATCAAGTCGAAGGAGAAGCGTGGGAACAGGCGCCGCGCCGCGCCCAGCGCCGCTTTCGCCTGTTCGACGGAATGCTGCCGGCCGAGCAGGCGAAGCGCATCCGGATCAAGGCTCTGCACCCCGATCGAGACACGGTTGATCCCAGCCGCGCGGAACGCCGCCAGCCGCGCCGCCTCGACGCTGGTGGGGTTGGCCTCCAAGGTGATTTCCAGGTCGGGGGAGCCGTCAAACAGCCGTGTCGCGTCCGCGATCAGCGCGGCTGCGATCGCGGGGTCCATCAGGCTCGGCGTGCCGCCGCCGAAGAAGATCGAGCCCAAGCGGCGGCGGCCGAGCCGGGCGGCTTCCCATGCCAGCTCGGTCCGGAGCGCCGCGCCGAACCGCGCCTGGTCGATGCGCTCGCGCACATGGCTGTTGAAGTCGCAATACGGGCACTTGGCGAGGCAGAATGGCCAGTGGATATAAAGGGCGAGTGGTTCCATTCCCCAGGAGATAGGCACTATGGCCGCATCCGACACGGCTGGCGGCTCGGTCGAGCGCGTGCGCGCGGCGCTGCGAGCGGCCGGGCATCCCGACACGATCACTGAGTTCCCCGTCGGCACGCGGACGGCGGCGGATGCCGCGGCGGCGGTGGGCTGCACGGTGGCCCAGATCGCCAAGTCGATCGTGTTCCGGGCAGGCGGCCGGGCGGCGGTGGTCATCACCTCCGGCGCCAACCGGGTGGATATCCGCCGCGCCGAGGCGGCCTTGGGCGCGAGGCTCGCGCGCGCCGATGCCGACTGGGTGCGGGAGACCACCGGCTTCGCCATCGGCGGCGTCTCGCCCGTGGGTCATCTGGCGCCACCACTGGTCCTGCTCGACGAGGACTTGCTCGCGCTCGATCCGGTCTGGGCGGCGGCGGGATCGCCAAGCCATGTGTTCCGCACCAGCGCGGCGGAGCTGCGGCGAATGACGGGGGCGGCGGTGGCGAGGGTGCGGCAGGAAGGGTGAGGGCCGCTGAAGGGGCGGCGCGGATATCGCGCTCCCCACGAATCTGATGTAATTCCTCCTTACATGACATGGTCCAACCACGGCGCCCGGCGCGGCTATCATCACGGCAATCTGCGCGAGGCCCTGATCGACGCCGCGCTGGCCCTGATCGCGGAAAAGGGGCCGGCCGGCTTCACCATCGCCGAGGCGGCGCGGCTGGTCGGCGTCAGTCCCGCCGCGCCCTATCGCCATTTTCGCGATTCCGAGGCGCTGCTGGCCGAGGTGGCGTTGCGCGGGTTCGACCGCCTGGCCGAGGCGCTGGGCGCCGCGTGGAACGATGGCCGGCCCGATCCGGCCACCGCGTTCGAGGCGCTCGGCCACGCCTATCTCAACTTCGCCCGCACCGAGCCGGCGTACTACGCCGCGATGTTCGAGACCGGGATCGCCAGTGACACATACCCGCCCCTGGCCGCCGCGGGGGATCGGGCCTTCGCCCCGCTGCGCCATGCCGCCGAGCACCTGGCCGCGCAAATCCCCAAGCCGAATCGCCCCCCGGCCCTGATGGTGGCGCTGCATGTCTGGGCGCTGTCGCACGGAATCGCTTCGTTGTTCTGTCGTCCGGACCGGACGCGCCGCTCCCTGCCGATGTCGCCCGAGGAGCTGCTGGAAGCTGGCGTGCTGCTCTACTTGCAGGGCCTTGGCCTCGCGGGCGGCAGGGCGCCGGACAAGGAAGCGTGATCGCACACGGATTATCTTGACCCGGCTTGCCGTCCGCCCATAAGTAAATGTGTCTTACATTCACATGGTGAGGCACATGACGAATACGGCAACGCACGAGCCCTATGGTATGCCGGTTTGGGGGACCGGGCCGGGCAGAGCCGGCTTGGGAGGAATTGGGGAGGCGATGGATCGCCTGCCGTTCGGCAAGCCGCTTTGGATCGCGCTCATGATCCTGGCCTTCATCGCCTGGTGGCCGCTTGGACTTGCCGTCTTGTTCTTCTTGATCGGGAGTGGACGCATGGGGTGCAGAGGCCATCGGGCCAGGACTTGGGCCGAACGGAATGGGCAGCGAAATGGCGGGCCGGGCTGGTCGGGTCCGTGGTCCGGATGGCGGAGCTTCTGCGGCGAGGACCGCGCGGAGCCCACCAGCGGCAACCGCGCGTTCGATCAGTACCGCTCCGACACGCTGCGCCGGCTTGAGGAGGAGCAGCGGGAATTCGCCGCCTTCCTCGACCGCTTGCGCTTCGCCAAGGACAAGGCCGAGTTCGACGATTTCATGAACCAGCGCCGCCAGCGCCCAGAGTCACCGACCGAGGCGCCGCCGGCCGGCTGAAGCGGACGGGCGGCGTCTTTGGGGGCGCCGCCCATCCCGGCTTCACGGCGATTTTGCCTGAAACAATTGCGTTTTGCCTAAACGTGTACCGGCAGCAGCGTGCCACCAGGAGGCACAGCCCCCCGATCGATGGCAACGCCGGTAGCTGTCTGATAGACCGCGAGATCGAAATTCTGCCCAATCGGCGGCGGCGGGAGGGTCAGGCGGACCGTGTCCACCACGGTGTCGCCCGAGTAGATCGACAGCATGTCGTTCTGGAACGTGTAGCTGTCGGCATTGGCTAGACCTTGCAGATCCACCTCGCCGAACAGGTTCAGGTTGGCCGTACCTTGGAATGCGTCGGGCTGGTCGATGCGGATGTGGGACGCGATGCCACGGCCTGGATCTCCGCGCACATCGATCGTCTGCCCTCGCGAGACCGAGCCGCCGAATTCCAGATTGCCGGCACTGCTCTGGGCCGTTGAAACGTCGAACGTTCCCGTTCCCCGCACGTCGGTATCGAAGATGGCGCTGCTGCCGCCGAAGTGGCTCGTTCCGTCGTTCACGAAGCGTGAACCGGCGCCGCCGTTGAGGGTCGCGCTCCCGAATGTCATGGTGAAGCCGCCGGTCAGGCGCGCATGGTCCGCCAAGTTGACCGTCAGGCTGAGACCGCTTGGGAACTCCGTGCGGACTGAGAGCGTGTCGGACCCCCTGGCGTTGACAGTGACCTGGTCGGTCGAGAATTGCGCGATGTCGAGCGAGGCGTTCGCGTGGCGCGACAGGTTCAGCGTCGCGGTCGCGGATGTCTGGTTGGCGCCGATCACCAAGGTGTCCCCCGCGAGATCGTCGCCGTGGACGTCCATGGTTCCGCTCAGCATGGTCAGCGTGTCGCCAGGTACCGGCACACCGTTCGGCGACCAGTTGTTTGAGTCGGCAGCGTTATTGTTAATTCCACCAACCCATGTCCTATCCGTCATAACATGTCCTCTGTCGGTTCGATCTGTTTCAGTCCAAACTTTGATGCCGGACCGCGCAGATGTTGCCTTTCCGAGGCGTCATTTTTCAACAAAACTCATCCTGCAATGAGCGAACGGCGCTTTCACATCTATGACATAACAATTAATGGACTCCAGTGCGCAATTTAGTAGACGCGCGCACGCATTTCGACGAGGGCACACTCCCTCGCGCTGAGCGAAGCGGGCAATGGCGGCGGGATGGAGACGAGGAGGGATACGCCCGAACGGCTCCGAAGCACGCAGCTCAGGAAATTAATCCATACCGATATAATTGCGGGATGAATTAGCGCGTGAAACGTGGGTGGCGGGCTTGCCTCCCTCTCCGCCCTCCGGGGCGGCGAGGGAGGGTTGTGCCGCGCGCGCCGGAGCCTCAGCCAAGCCGGTACACCGCGCGCGCATTGCCCGCGAAGATCATGCGTTGCTCGGCGTCGCTCAGCGGGACTTTGAAGGCGAGCTTGGGATCATCCATGTCCCAGTGCGGGTAATCGCTCGAAAACACGATCCGGTCGCGGCCGAGCCAATCGAGGACGGCGCGCATGTCCTGAGCCCGCTCCGGCTCGACGATCGGCTGGGTCGCGAACCACACGCTCTCGCGCACGTACTCCGAAGGCGGGCGCCTCACATGCGGCACCTCGCGGCGCATCCGCGCCCACTGCCGGTCCATCCGCCAGAGCAGCGGCGGCGCCCAACCGAACCCGCCCTCGATCAGCACGATCCGCAACCCGGGGAAGCGCTCGAACACGCCTTCGAAGACGAGGCTGGTGAGCAGGGCCTGCATCACGGAGGCGCCCCCCTGATGGTCCTCGATGTAGAAGCTCGGCCAGCCGGCGCTGGTCATCGGGACGCCGTTGGCCCCGCCGGCATGGATGCCGATCGGCAGCCCGGCCTCGGTGGCCGCTTCCAGGATCGGCCAGTACCGCTTGCGGCCCAGCGGCTCGGTGGTGCGCGCGCTGATGAACACCGAGGCGAAGTCGCGGCGCGGGGCGCAGCGGCGGATTTCCGCGACCGAGGAGTCCGAGTCATCGCAGGCGACGGTGATGGAGGCGCGCAGCCGCTTCTCGGGCTCGGTCCACTCCGCCACCTGCCAGTCGTTCAGCGCCGCGCAGACCGCCGCGCCGAAATCGAGGTTGCGCTCGTCCTTGCCGCTCGGGAACAGCACCTGGAGGATGCCGATATCGACGCCGTAGAAGTCGAGGTGCTGCTGGCGCATGAAGGCGAGATCCGAGCCCGGCGGCAGCCCGCCGGGCGGCCAGGCGTCGCGGCGCGACAGCGCGGGCGTTGCCTTGGGATAGGCGGGGCTGTTGAGGAACGTGCCCCGGGTGCGAAAGCCACGTGTCGCGAGCTCCTCCCGCCAACGGCGCGGCAGGTATGGGTAAAGCGCCTCGGTCGAGCGCAGGACCGGGTGGATGTCGCAGTCGATCAGCTCAAGGCGTGTCGCGGGCGCCGCGTCGCGGTCCAGCAGGGCTTGGCTCATGGCCTCGTCTCCCTCAGCCGTGGGTAGGTCGCCAGCGGGTTCCGCAGGGCGAGCTTTTCGATGAGATGCGCGGGAAAGCCGGCGGGCAGCGCGTCCGCTCCATCAAAGTGCCAATGCGGATAATCGGTGGAGAAGAGCAGCATCTCGTCCGAGCCGATCTGGTCCAGCACGCGCTCCAGCTCGGCGGGATCGGGCGGGCCGTCAAGGGGCTGGACGGTCAGGCGCACCTGATCGCGCACCATCGCGGCCGGCGGCCGGTCGAGCCAGGGCACCTCCATCCGCAGCCCGCGCCACTCCTTGTTGGCGTGCCAGAGGAAGGGCGCCAGCCAGGTGACGCCGGATTCGATCAGCACCACGCGGAGGCCGGGGAACTTTGTGAGCGCGCCCTCGGCGATCAGGCTCATGAGCTGGGTCTGGAACGCGGCGGCGGTGCCAACATGATCCTCGGCCAGGTAGGAGGGCCAGCCCACGGTGGTCGGGGCGTGGTGGTGCGCGCTGCCGGCGTGAATCCCGATCGGCAAGCCATGGCGCTCCGCCGCCGCATAGATCGGCCAATGGAAGCGCCGGCCGAGCGGCATGCCGCCGCTCACGAGCATCAACACCTGGACAAAGCGTGGATCTCCGGCCCGGCGCTCGATCTCCGCGACCGCGAGCTCCGGGCTGCGCGCGGCGACCACGATCGAGGCACGCAGGCGCGGGTCGCGGTCCAGCCATTCCCGCGCGAGCCAGGCGTTCACCGCGCCCGTCAGCGCCGCGCCCATGTCCTCGCTGTGGAGGGCCATCGCGCCATGCAGGCAGTTCAGGATCGCGGCGCGGGTTCCCCACGGCTCCAGCACGTGGCTTTGCACGGACGCCAGGGCGGCATCCGTGCCCTCGCCTTCAGGGCGAAAGTCGGGACGGGCGCTGATCGGCGCGTTGGGAGGATAGAGCGCCAGATCGAGACCATCGATTCCGCGCGAGACCATCACCTCGCGCCAATGCTCGTCGAGATAGGGCAGAAGGTCGGCGGTCCTCGGCGCGGGCGGATGCACGTCGCAGTCGATCGGACCGAGATCGCGTAGGGATCGAAGCCGCGCGTCGGATTGCAACTGAGCTGAGTCAGGGTGCATGGACGATGCGCCCTCCACGGAGCGCGGCGCCTACACAACTGGACTTGTCCCGCAGCGTCAACTGGCCCGCCGCGTGTGGGCGGCGGGCCATTGGCGTGGGTTTACGCGTGGCCCACGGGGACCGTCACGCCGCCATTGGAATAGAGCGGCGTTGTCTGACTTAGCGCGGCGGCGCCGTCATATGTGACCTGGTTGACGTACAGGTTGCGGTCCTGGCCAAGCCCGCCATTCGCGTCGTTGATGAAGTCGATCTCCACGTTGTGCGTCCCGGCGCCCCAGTTGCCGGAGAAGGTGAAGTCCTGGGTCTTGCCGTCGGCCTTCGAGGCTGTCACCGACTGCGCGCTGCCGAGCTGCGTGCCGTCCACCTTCACGATGAACTGCGCGTCGCCCTGATAGGCGTCCTCCGACAGCGTCACGGTGAGCTGATCGGCTGAGACGGTGGAACTGGACGTGTTGCCGGCGGTGTTGGTGGTCGCGCCGTTGGAGGTGGCGGTGGTGTCGGGCGCGGGCGACGTGCCTGGGGCGGTTGAGGTCGATGTGCCTGAGGACGAGGTGTCCGGGGACGAGGTGCCCGAGGCGGAGGCGGGGGATGTCGAGCTGTTCGACGTGGAGCCCGCTGGCGTGTTGGCGCTGGATGTGGTGTCCGTGGGCGCCGGTGGGGTTCCGCCATTGGCGTAAGGGTTCGAGCTATAGGCCCGAACGTAGTCGATGTTCATGGAGGCGTGCTCACCGGGCGTGGGCGCGCCCTCCCACGAGCCGCTGGTGCCCGCCATCGTGTCAACCAGCACATACATGGGCTGGTGCATGTCGGCCGGCGTCGCCTGCTGGGCGACCTGCTTGCCATCGAAGTACCAGGTGATGGTGTTGGGCTCCCAGTCCACCGCATAGGTGTGATAGCCCTGGGAGGAGTCCGGGATATTGCTCCACATCGGGTTGGCGGAGTTGCCAGATCCGGTGTGGGCCGTGTTGACCAGCGTGGTGGGGTCGCCGCTCACGATTTCCTCGACATCGAGCTCCGGCGGCCACGCGCCGCTTTCGGGCAGCAGCCAGAAGGCCGAGTTGAGGCCGGCGCCCGCCGGCATCTGCGCGCGCATCTCGAAATAGCCGTAGGTCTGCGAGAACGAGTGCTTGGTCTCAAGCTGGCCCGCCAGGAACGGCGCGTTGTTCACCGCCGACGGCGAGACCGAGCCGGGGGTCGGCATGAGGTTGATCGACAGGACGCCGTTGTTGTCCGAATAGGGGTTCGCCTCAGGACTGGAGGTTGGCCCCCAGTTCGGGTTGACCAGCCAGGATGTGGAGTCGCTACCCAAGTTCCCATTCGGGCTCCAGTCATAGACCGGTTGCCAGGTGCCACTGCTTCCATTCCACAGGCTCAGGGAGTTGAACTCGTCGTCGAATGTCATGGTTGCGCTCATAGGCGGGGCCTCCAGGTGGGTGGTTGTAGGATAAAATACCTATAGATTCGGCGCGATCACGCCGGCGCAGGTGTTGATATTGTTGCACGTTCGAATTAAAGGACAGCGCGAAACACCGCGAAATGCGGATGCGTGACGCTCAGTTTAGTGCGGAAGGAGATGTTTTATTAGGGTGAGTGGTCGAATCCTCGAAAGAAAACTGCCGAAGCGGGATTGCCCCGGCGCCTTTTAGCTATAGGGCTCACACGAGCGGGAGCAAGCGTTAGGTTATGATGATTCTCGATGCGCGGATGATTTTGTCTCTGAGGCGCCCTTAAAAGAGCGGAATGTCAGGGACGAAGTCCTAGGGGTCAGGTAATACCGATTCCAAAACGATATGCCGCTGAGCGGCGCGACGGAAGCGTCGTCGATCAAGCGGTGTACGGTACGGCTGGGAGGGAGAGACCTGCACCCTTTTGGTGCAGGATGGGACCGCGATAGGGCTTGGACTTGGATGGGGCGCGCTAACGCCTGCCTAGAATGCGTTCGGGTCGATGAAGCAGCGCAGGCCAGTCAGGGCAAGGATCTTGAGGTCGAACAGCAGCGACCAATTCTCGATGTAGAAGAGGTCGTACTCAACGCGCTTGCGGAGCTGCTCCGCCCGGTGCGTCGCGCCACGGTAGCCGTTAACCTGGGCCCATCCGGTGATGCCCGGCTTGACCTGGTGCCGGTGCGCGTATTCGGCGATGATCTCGTGCCCCAACCGCTCTTCGGTCCGCATCGTCACGGCATGGGGGCGGGGGCCGACCACTGACATATCGCCGCGCAGCACGTTGAAGAGCTGCGGCAGCTCGTCGAGGCTGGAGCGGCGCAGGAACGCGCCCACCCTGGTCAGCCGCTCGTCGCGCCGAGTCGTCTGTCGCAGCACGCCAGAATCGTCCGGCTGCCAGCGCATGGTGCGGAACTTGAAGATGGTGAATTCAGTGTTGTTCCAGCCATGCCGCTTCTGGCTGAAGATCACCGGGCCGGGCGATTCCAGGCGGATCGCGAGCGCGATGAGCGACAAGAGCGGCGCCAGCAGCACGATCAGGATGCCGGACAGGATCTTGTCCTCCAGCTCCTTCACAAGCACCTGCCAGCCGCGCAGCGGGCGCTCCGAGAGCAGCATCATCGGCACGCTCAGGTCATCCACTTGACGGTGCGGGAGGCTGAGCTTGACCAACTCCGGACAGAGCGCGACCTGGGCGCACACCGTCTTCAACTGGAGGAGGATCTTCCCGATCTGCTGCTCCGCCGTGGCGGGCAAGGTCAGGATGATCCAGTCCAGCCGCCGCCGCTGGGCGATCTCGACAAGGTCGGCGATGCTCCCGCGCGGCGCGACGCGGTGCGCGGGCACGCTGTCCGACCCGTCGCTGAACACCCCGACGACGTAGACCGGGCTCTCGGAGGTGCGGAAATGGTCCACCAGACGATCGGCGACCGGCCCCGCCCCGACGATGGCCACCCGATCGCCGAGCAGCCCGCCCATGTCGAGCTTGCGGAGGTAGGCCGCGAGCGAAATCCGGCCCGCCGCGCAGAACAGGAAGGTGAGGGCGGTCCACGACACGACCCAGATCCGGGAGACGAGGCCGAGCGAGTGGGTGGCGAAGCCCAGCCCCAGCATGATGAGCGCCAGGCAGACGCCCCGGTACAGGAGGCGGCTGAGCAACCGCTCCATGTTGCGGAACCGCGAGACGGTGGTCAGGCTGCGGTCGCGCAGGAGCGCGGGCGAGGTCACGGCGCCGGCGCCGACGATCAGGTAAAGTGGCCCCCAGAACTCTTTGACCGCGGCTTCGGTCGGGAGGAAATGGCTATAGGCGGAAGCGGCAAGAAAGCCGGCCAGCAAGACAGCAAGAAAATCCCAAACAACCAGCGCGTCATTGGCCATCGACACGAAATCGAGGTTCCGGCGCGGACCCTGCATGTCCACGAAGGAGGCGGTGGACGCGGCGTCAGGGGTGGTTACGACTTTAAGACTCGCGGCAAGGTCGTTGCCCACGATGATTTCTCCGCTCATTGGCGACGGTTTGCCAAGACTATAACGCCTTGCTCACAATGAGCAATGACATTCACGTGGTGTTACATTAAGTCCCTAATAACACTCCCTCCGTAGGGCCGGGCTCGCCCCTCCGCGATCCGTGAAGGTTCGCGAAACGCAAGGAATTCCATGCGGGTATGAAACGGAGCCAGGACGCGAAGGCCGGAGCTCGGCCGGCGCGTTGAAATGATCGTGATCGGCCGGATTGGCGGAGGGAGGGGGATTCGAACCCCCGGTACACCTTTACAGTGTACAACGGTTTAGCAAACCGCCGCCTTCAGCCGCTCGGCCACCCCTCCGCGGGAGCGCGCCAGTCCTGGGACGCGGTGCTCCGGGACACGGCGTTCGCAGCGCCGCTTCTAAAGCCGGCACACCCCAGCGTCAAACATCCGATGCGCCTTCAGCTCAGCGCGACCTCGAAGCCGCGCGCGGTCGCCGGGCGGGCCATCATCTGGCGGTACCAGCGCGCGACATTCGGGAAGCCGGCAAGATCAACCTGGTGGCGCTCGTGCCGCCACGCCCAACCAAGGATCGCGAAATCCGCGACCGAGATCTCGCCCGCCACGTACTCCACCTCGCCCAGGCGCTTGTCGAGCACGCCGTACAGCCGGCGCGTCTCCTTGGCGTACCGCTCCAGGCCGTAGCGGCGGTCCTGCTCGTTCTCGACTTGCAGGAAGTGATGCACCTGGCCGGGCATCGGACCGAACCCGCCCATCTGCCACATCAGCCATTCATACACTGGCACACGCCGGCGCGCGTCGCTGGGTAGGAACTTGCCCGTCTTCTCGCCGAGATAGAGCAGGATCGCGCCGGATTCGAAGACACTGATCGGCGCCCCGCCCGGCCCCTCGGGATCGATGATGGCGGGGATGCGGTTGTTGGGGCTGATCCTCAGGAAGTCCGGCTGGAACTGCTCCCCCTTGGTGATGTCAACCGTCCGCACCGTGTAGGGCAGGCCCATCTCCTCCAGCGCGACGCTGATCTTGCGCCCGTTCGGCGTGTTCCATGTCCAAAGCTCGATCGCCATGGCGGCGTCCCTCCCGTTGTGAGGCGGGAACTGTGCGCGGCGCGGACGGCGCCCTCAAGCCCAGACGGAGACGTGCCCCTCCAGGCTTGGGCGCGGCGCGGGCGACGGCTCGCCCGCCTCGGTGCCGATATAGAGGAAGCCCACGATCGCGTCCCCGGCGTCCAGCCCCAATGCCTGCTTCACCGCCGGATCATAGGCCGGGCCGCCGGTCTTCCACATCGCCCCGAACCCCATCGCCTGGGCCGCGAGCATGACGTGCTCCGCCGCCGCGCCCGTGGAGATGATCTGCTCGGCCTCCGGTATCTTGTGGCCTCGGCGCAGATGGGCGGCCGCCACGACGATCAGCGGCGCGCGCAGCGCCTTGCCCCGCTCGCGCGCCAGCTCCTCGGGCGCGACGTCCGGCTGCCGCGCCTGCAAGGAGCGGGCGAGAAGATCACCGAACGCCTCCCGCCGCTCCTCCGGGATCACGATGAAGCGCCATGGCCGCAGGCGGCCGTGATCAGGCGCGCGCAAGGCGGCGCGGAGCATCGTCTCCAAGGCGGGCCGGTCCGGTCCCGGCGCGGCGAGCCGGGTCGCCGAGTGGCGGCCGAGCAACAGTTCCATCGCATCCATCGCGTCCTCCGGTCGGGCTCAGGCGGCGCGCTCGCGGCGCCGCGCGATCTCCCAGGCGCGCTCCGCCATCTCCCGGTAGCGGTCGCGATAAGTGAGCGCGCGCGGGTCGGCCGCGTTGCCATCGAGTCCCCGCCGATAGACCCCGGCGAGGATGGAGGCCAGCCGGAACATCGAGAACACGACGAAAAATCCGATATCGCGCGGCACCTCCCGTCCGGCATGGGCGCAGTAGCGGCCGACGAACGCCGTTTCCGTGGGAACTCCCGGCACGTCCGCCCCCAGCACCCCGGCAAGGCCGTCCGGCCCCGGCGGGAAGTGGTACGTCAGGCAGGCATAGCCGAGATCGGCCAGCGGGTGGCCAATCGTGCAAAGCTCCCAATCCAGCACCGCGACAACGCGCGGCTCGCTGGGATGGAGGATGAGGTTGCCAAGGCGGTAGTCGCCGTGCGCGATCGCGGCCTCCTCCTCGGCCGGCAGGTGCGCGGGCAGCCAGGCCCGCAGCTCCTCCATCGCCGGCATCTCCTCCACCTTGGCCGCGTCCCATTGCTTCGACCAGCGATCCACCTGCCGCGCGAGGTAGCGTTCCGGCTTGCCGAAATCGGCGAGGCCCGCCGCGCGCCAGTCGAAGCGGTGCAGGGCGGCGAGCACGCGCGCCATGTCCTCGTACGTCGCCGCGCGCTCCGCCGGCGTCGCGGCGAGCATCACCCGGTCCGGGAAAACGCGGCCGGGCACATGGTCCATGACGAAGAAGGCCGTGCCGATGATCGCGGCGTCCTCGCAGAGCAGCCGCGTGCGCGGCACCGGCACCGCGCTGCCCTCCAGGGCGCGGATGACGCGGTATTCCCGCTCCACCGCGTGCGCCGAGGGCAGCAGCCGGCCGGGCGGCTTCTTGCGCAGCACATAGTCGCCCTCCGGCGTGGTCAAGTGAAACGTCGGGTTGGACTGGCCGCCCTGGAACTGGCGCACCTGGACCGGACCATCGAAGCCCGGCAGGCGCCCGCGCAGGTAGCGCGCCAGCGCCGCCTCGTCGAAGCGATGCCGCGCCAGCACCGGCACCAGTTCGGGCGCGCCCGCCGGTTCCGCCGGGGATGTCATGGCGTGTCAGCTCCCAACTTCGTTGCGCGGCGGCCGGTACTGCCGCAGTTCCAGCCGGGCGAGCTGGTCGCGATGCACCTCGTCCGGACCGTCCACGATTCGCAGGGTGCGGGCGGTCTTGTACATGGCCGCGAGGCCGAAATCCTCCGTCACGCCGCCGCCGCCATGCGCCTGGATCGCCATGTCCACGACCTGGCAGGCCATGTTCGCCGCCGCCACCTTGATCTCTGCGATCTCCTTGCGCGCCGCCTTGTTGCCCACCGTGTCCATGCGCCACGCGGCGTGCAGGGTGAGCAGGCGGCACTGGTCGATCATGATGCGCGCGTTGGCGATCCGCTCCCGCGTCACGCCCTGCTCGGCCAGCGGCTTGCCGAAGGGCCGCCGCTCCAGGGCGCGCTGGCACATCATCTCCAGCGCCCGCTCGGCCAGCCCGATGGCGCGCATACAGTGGTGGATGCGCCCAGGGCCGAGCCGCCCCTGTGCGATCTCGAAGCCGCGCCCCTCGCCAAGCAGGATGTTCTCCGCCGGCACGCGCACATTCTCAAATAGAAGCTCGCCGTGGCCATGCGGCGCGTCGTCGAAGCCGAACACTGGCAACATGCGCTTGATGGTCAGGCCCGGCGTGTCGCGCGGCACCAGGATCATGGATTGCTGGCGGTGCCGGTCCGGATTGGCCGGATCGGTCTTGCCCATGACGATGAAGATGGCGCAGCGCGGGTCGCCCGCGCCGGAGGACCACCACTTGCGGCCGTTGATGACGTAGTGGTCGCCATCGCGCTCGATCCGCGTCTGGATGTTGGTGGCGTCCGAGGAGGCGACATCGGGCTCGGTCATCGCGAAGCAGGAGCGGATCTCGCCCTCCAGCAGCGGCGTGAGCCAGCGGTCCTTTTGCGCCTTGGTGCCGTAACGCTCGATGGTCTCCATGTTGCCGGTGTCCGGGGCGGAGCAGTTGAACACCTCGGAGGCCCAGGCGACGCGGCCCATGATCTCGGACAAGGGCGCGTACTCCAGGTTGGTGAGGCCGGCGCCGTGCTCGGATTCCGGCAGGAACAGGTTCCACAACCCGGCCTCGCGCGCCTTCCGTTTCAGCGCCTCGACGATGGGCACGGGTTGCCAGCGGTCGGCCGCGGAGGCGTGCTGGCGGTTGTAAGTGGCCTCGTTCGGATAGATGTGCTCCTGCATGAAGGCCTGGAGCCGCGCCTGCAAATCCTTCACCCGGTCGGAATAAGCGAAATCCATGGCGTCTTCTCCCCTGTGCCGGCGTCGGGCGAAGCGTGGCCCAGGGCGTGATGCCGGGCAAGATCGCCGGGCCTTGCCGCCCCGCCCCGTCCCGGCCAGTCTCGCAGGCGCCAAGCTCACACCAGGACAACCGCCATGCGCGCCGTGCTGTGCCATGCCTTCGGACCGCCTTCGGCGCTGACGGTGGACGAGGTGCCGGAGCCAACGCCTGGCCCCGGCCAGGTGCTGATCCGGGTCGAGGCCGCCGGGGTGAACTTCGCCGATACCTTGGTGATCGAGGGCAAGTACCAGGCGCGTCCGCCCTTCCCCTTCTCGCCGGGCGGGGAGGTGGCGGGCGTTCTGGCTGGGCTCGGCCCGGATGCCGAGGCGCCGCCGCTGGGGACGCGGGTTCTGGCCATGACCGGGCATGGCGGTTTCGCGGAAGCCGCGCTGGCCCCGGCCTCCGCCGTGGTGCCGGTGCCGGACGGTGTCGCGCCGGACGTGGCCGCCTCGCTGTCCTATGCCTATGGCACGACCTTGCACGCCTTGCGTGATCGCGGCCGGCTGCGGGCGGGCGAGACGGTGCTGGTTCTGGGTGCCGCCGGGGGCGTCGGGCTGGCCGCCGTGCAGGTGGCGAAGCTCTTGGGCGCGCGCGTGATTGCCGCCGCGTCCTCGGCCGCGAAGCTGGAGCTGTGCCGGCAGGCCGGGGCCGACGCGCTGCTCGAATACGGCGACGAGGGATGGCGGGAGCGGCTGCGGGCGCTGACCGGCAAGGAGGGCGTGGACGTGGTCTACGACCCGGTCGGCGGCCCCTACGCCGAGCCGGCCCTGCGCTCCCTGGCCTGGGGCGGACGGTATCTCGTGATCGGCTTCGCGGCGGGAGAGATCCCGCGCATTCCACTCAACCTGACCCTGCTGAAGAGCTGCGACATCGTCGGTGTTTTCTACGGCAACTTCGCCCAGCGCGACCCGGCTGGAAACCGGGCGCTGATGGCGCAGCTCCTCGACTGGGTGCGGGAGGGGCGGCTGCGGCCGGAGATTTCCGCGACCTACCCTCTCGAACAGGCGGCGGCCGCGATGGAGGCGCTGCGGTCGCGGGCGGTGGTGGGCAAGGTCGTGCTGGTGACGGGGCAGGGGCGGGGCGGCTAGGCTTACCTCCGAGGTATCATAGCTGCACGCCACGCGTGAGCGCGCCGTCCACCACGAGGTTCGTGCCGGTGATGAAGCTGGCCGCTGGGCTTGCGAGGAACACCACGGCGCGCGCCATCTCCTCGGGCTTGCCCATCCGGCCGGTGGGATTGAGGCCGAGCGCGGTCGCGAACAGCGCCGGGTTGTTGCGTTCGATCTGGTGCCACACCCCGCCCTCGAAGTAGGTGTTGCCGGGAGAGACCGTGTTGGCGCGGATGCCCTTGGCCGCGAGCTGGTAGGCGAGGCCCTGGGCGTAGTGGACCAGCGCCGCCTTGAACGCGCCGTACGGCCCGGCCGCGAAGTCGATCTCCCGTCCGGACACCGAGGAGATAATCACGATCGCCGCCGCGTCCGACTTCTCCAGGAACGGCATGGCGGCGTTCACGGCGCGCACCGCTCCCATGAGGTCGGTCTCGAACCCCGCACGCCAGGCGGCTTCGTCCTGCGCGACGGCCAGCGCGCTCACGTTCGGAACCACGATGTCGAGGCCGCCCAGTTCGGCGGCGGCGTCGGCCACCCAGGCTTGCAGCGTCGGCCCGTCGCTGACATCGAGCGCGCGTCCGGTGGCCGGAACGCGCAAGCCCCTCAGCGCCGCGACCGCCGCCTCGATCTCGGCCGAATCGCGCGCGCAGATCGCGACCGCCGCGCCTTCGCGGGCGAAATGCTCCGCGATGGCCCGGCCGATCCCCCTGGTGCCGCCTGTTACCAACGCCTTGCGCCCCGCTAGACCGAGATCCATCGCCTGCCTCCCTTCGCGCTCGCGGCACATCCGCCGGTGGGATGGAACCACAAGGGATTGCCACTGGCCATCCAATGACCGATGCTGACGGACACCGGACGGATGCGAGACCGCATGGATACCGCCGTCAACGCCGTCTTCGAGATCCTGAGTTTCAGCGCGATCATGGTGCTGATCGTGGTCGGGCTCGGCGTCGTCGCCAGCATGATGGGCATTTTCAATTTCGCGCACGGCGAGTTCGTCCTGCTCGGCGCGTACTTCACTTATCTGTTCAACAGTCATGGTGTCGCGGTCTGGCTGGCGATGCTGCTCGCGCCCTTGGCTGTCGCGCTGATCGGGCTGGTGGTGGAAGCGTTGGTCATACGCCGCTTCTACGCGAGACCGCTCGCCGCCATGCTGGGCACCTACGCCCTGGGCCTGGTGATCCGGGAATCGGTGCGCGGCCTGTTGGGCGGGCTCTATTACAACGTGCCCGCGCCGTTGACCGGCTCGGTCTCGATCGGCGGCGTCTCCTTCGCGCAATGGCGGCTGGCGATCATCCTCATCACGGCGGCGGTGATTCTGGCGAGCGGCGTTCTGCTGACCCGGACCACGTTCGGCTTGCGCGTGCGCGCCGCGCTCGAAAATCCGGCCCTGGCGCGCGCCTCGGGCATCTCCACCAAGACCGTCTATGCCGTGACCTTCACCTTCGGCGTCGCGCTGGCGGGGTTAGCCGGGGCGCTCGTGGTGCCGATCTTCTCGCTATTTGCCGATCTCGGCCTGCGCTTCCTGATCCAAGCCTTCCTCGCCGTGATGCTCGGCGGGATCGGCACCTTCGCCGGGCCGATCGTCGGCGCCGGCGTGATCGGCACGCTCAGCGCCGCCCTGCCCTGGGTGATCTCGCCCGTGGTCGCCGAGGTGCTGGTGTTCCTGATCGCCATCGCGCTGATGAAGCTCCTGCCCTCCGGCATCATCCGCGGCCGGACCGCGTAACCGAAGCGAGCAACGAGGGGACGGACATGCAACGGACGAAACCGGATCGCGAAGGACAGGCCCGCATCCCGCGCCGGCACGTGCTGCGAAGCGCCGCGTGGATGGCCGGCGCGGTCGCGACGGGCGCGGGAAGTTGGGTGATCCCGGCCCGCCGGAGCTTCGGCGCCGCGCCGATCAAGGTGGGCATCGCCACCGACCTCACCGGGGCGATCGGGATTGCTGGCAACTCCGATCTCAACGTCGCCAAGATGTGCGCCGACCTCATCAACAAGTCCGGCGGGCTGCTCGGCCGCCCGATCGAGCTGCACGTCGAGGACACGGCCTCCAACGAGGGCATCGCCGTCGGCAACGTGCGCAGGCTGATACAGCGCGACCGGGTGGATGTCGTCCTGGGCGGTATCACCAGTTCGATGCGTAACGCGATCAAGGGACCGATCGTGGAGCGCGGCCACACGCTCTACATCTATCCGCAGCTCTACGAGGGCGGCGAGTGCGAGAAGTTCATCTACTGCACCGGGCCGACGCCCGCGCAGCAGTGCGACGACCTGATCCCCTGGCTGGTCCAGAACAGCGGCAAGCGCTTCGCCTTCCCGTCCGCCAACTACATCTGGCCGCACCGGCTGAACCAGTACGCCCGGAACCTTGTGCAGAAGCACGGGGGCGAGGTGGTGTTCGAGGAGTACTACCCGCTCGACCAGATCGACTACGGCGCCACGGTCAACCGGATCATGACCAACAACGTGGAGGTGGTGTTCAACACCGTCATCCCGCCCGGCGTCGGCCCGTTCTTCAAGCAGCTCTACGAGGCGGGCTTCCTCAAGCGCGGCGGCCGCCTGTGTTGCGTCTACTACGACGAAAACGACCTCAACATCAACGCGCCGCAGGAAATCGAGGGCCTCGCGAGCTGCCTCGACTACTTCCGCGCCCTGGACAAGACCGAGCCTGACAGCGCCAAGATCCAGGCGGAGTATCAGGCCATGTTCCCGGACACCAAGTACCTGTTCGCCGCCGGCAGCGCGGCCACGGGCATGTACCGCGGCATGATGCTGTGGGCCGAGGCGGTCAAGGCGGCGGGCAAGCTGGACCGCGACTCGGTCGCGGCGGCGCTTGACCACGCCAGCATCGCCGTGGCGCCTGGCGGCCCGGCCGAGATGGTGCCGGGCAAGCGGCACTGCCGGATGCGCATGTACATCGCCGTGGCGAAGAACGGCAGCTTCGACATCGTCGATCAGAGCAAGGGCCTTGTCGATCCGCGAGAGTGCTGAGATGGGCTTGCGAAGCGAGGGGCGGAGCTCGCCGTACCGCGTCGTTCCCGTGCTGGAGTGGGCGCTGCTGGCCCTCTTCGCGGTCGCGCCGCTGCTGGTCGCCGACTACATCGCCGTCTTCGCCTCGCGCCTGCTGATCCTCGCCATGCTGGCGATCAGCTTCGACCTGGTCTTCGGCTACGCCGGCATCATGAGCTTCGGGCAGGCGCTGTTCTTCGGCGCGGGCGGCTACGGGGTGGCGCTGCTGGCCCGCGATCTCGGGATCAGCTCGGCCTTCGCCGCGCTCCCCGCCGCCCTTCTGATCGGCCTGGCGCTCGGCTGGCTTGTTTCGGCGTTCCTGCTGCTCGGGCGGCACCCGCCGAGCGTCATCTTCGTCGCCCTCGGCACGCTGACCGCCTCGTTCGCCGCCGAGGAGCTCGCGCGGTCCTGGTACTATCTCGGCGGGCAGAACGGCATCCCCTCCATCCCCGTGCTCACGGCGGGCGGCTACGAGTTCAGCGACATCCCGTTCTATTATCTGGTGTTGGGCCTGTTCGTGCTGGTCTATGCGGGCAGCCGCGCCCTGACGCGCTCGCAATTCGGCCTCGCCCTGGCCGGCATCCGAGAGCAGGAGGCGCGGATCGGCTTCTTCGGCTACCGCGTGGAGGTCTTCAAGGTCATCATCTTCGCGGTGGCCGGGGCGGTGGCCGGCCTCGCCGGCGGGCTGTACGCCTTTCACGAGGGTTTCGTGTGGCCCAGCATCCTGGGCGTGGTGCTGTCCACGCAGATCGTCCTCTATTGCCTGTTCGGCGGCACCGGCACGCTCGTCGGCGCGATCCTCGGCGTCATCGCGATCGAGGGGCTGAGCTACGCCCTCTCGGAGCGGTTCCCGACCATCTGGCCGGTTCTGCTCGGCGTGCTCCTGCTGTTGGTGATCCTGTTCCTGCCAGGCGGCATCATCAGCCTGCTCGTCTCGGAGCGCGAGCGCGTTGGCGATTTCGGCTTGTTGCGGCGCATGGCGCGGCGAGGCGGACGTGTCCCTTCTTGAGGCGCGCGGGATCGTCAAGCTGTTCGGCAATCTGTGCGCGCTCGATGATGTCTCCCTGACGGTCGAGCCCGGCCAGATCCACGGCCTGATCGGCCCGAACGGCTCGGGCAAGAGCACGCTGTTGAAGTGCGTCGCGGGCGCCCTGTTCCCCAACGCCGGCCGCGTCGCCTTCCAGGGCACCGACATAACCACCGCCTCCCCGCCGGAGCGGGCGCGGGCCGGGGTCGGCATCAAGTTCCAGATCACCAGCGTCCTCCCAGGGCTGACGGTGTTCGACAATGTGCTGCTGGCGCTGCAAGCCCGCGGCGGCGTCCTTGACCTTATCCTCTCCCGCACGCGCGGCGCGCTCGCCGAGCGTGCCATGCGGATGCTGGCGCATTTCCACCTGACCGAGCGCGCGGGCGAGGTCGCTGGCGCGCTCTCGCATGGCGAGCAGCAATGGTTGGAGATCGCGATGGCGCTGGCGCCCGAGCCGGCGCTGCTGCTCCTGGACGAGCCGACCGCCGGCATGAGCCTGGAGGAGCGCCGCGCGACGGGCGAATTCCTGCGCCCTCTCGCCGATCGCTGCGCCATCGTCATCGTCGAGCACGATCTCGATTTCATTCGCGACATCTGCGGGGTGCTGACCGTGCTCGACCAGGGCCGCGTCGTCGAGACGGGCAGCGTCGCGCAGATCCAGGCGAGCGCGCGCGTGCAGGAGGTGTATCTTACCCGTGTCTGACAAGGGCCTGCTGAGCGTTGATGGGCTATGCGTCGCGTACGGGCGCAGCCAGGTGCTGTTCGACGTGGCCCTGGACGTGCCCGCGACCGGGGCGGTGGCGGTGCTGGGCCGCAACGGCGTCGGCAAGACGACCCTGCTGAAGGCCATCATGGGCGAGCTGCCCGCCATGCGCGGCACCGCTCGCCTCGACGGCCGGGATGTCACGAGGCTGCCCACCGAGCGACGCGTGCGGCTTGGTCTCGGCTACGTTCCGCAGGAGCATTCGGTCTTCGCCCGCCTTTCGGTCCGGGAGAACCTGGCGGTGGGCGGCCTGGGCCGGCGCGACGATGGGACAAGGCAGGAAGTCCTGGAGCTGTTCCCCAAGCTCGGTGGGCGCCTGGACCAGCCCGCGGGCACGCTGTCGGGCGGTGAGCGCAAGATGCTGGCCATCGCGCGCGCCTTGCTCCTCAAGCCGCGGCTGCTGCTGCTTGATGAGCCCACGGAGGGCGTGTGGATCGGGGTGATCGAGGAGATCACCGACCGGCTGAAGCAACTTGTGCGCGATATGGCCGTGTTGCTCGTCGAGCAACACCTGGAGCTGGCGCTGAGCGTGGCGGATCATGTGTACGTGCTTGATCGCGGGCGCGTCGCCCTGCGCGGTCCCGCGTCCGCGATCCGGGACGATCCGAGGCTGTTGCAGTACTTGGCGCCGTGACGGGTCGGACCGGCGGCGGAATGCGCTACGCTTTTCCGCCCTACGCCGCTACCTTCCTACCCCGGACGAGCCACCGCCGCCCCCGTACCCATGTCGCGCCAATCCACGCCCGCTTCGAAGGCGGCGGCGGCGCGGTAGATGGTTTCCTCGTCAAACATCCGGCCGACCAGCATCAGGCCGACGGGAAGCCCGTCCACCCGCCCGCAGGGTAGGCTCATCGCCGGATGGTGGGTGCAGTCGAAGGGAGCGGTGTTCGGCAACACCTCGAAGGCGCGGCGGATGATCTCGTCGGTCGGCGCATCCGGGGACGGCAATGGCGAGGCGGTGATCGGCAGTGTCGGCATCAGCAGCAGGTCGTAGCGGGACAGCACCGCGTCGTAAGCGGCGCGCAGGCGGCGGACCAGGTTCTGCGCCTTGGCATAGTAATGGCCGCGATGATGCGTGACCATGTAGTGCCCGAGCAGCATGGTGTTCTTCAGGGTTTCCGACAGCTCATCGGCGCGGCCGCGCCAGTTGCTGTGCGCGTCGAGCAGCGAGGTGACATAGAGTCCCTGCCAGTTGAAGCCGAAACCATTGCCCATCATCATCTGCATGGTCGCGCCCTCGGCGGCCACGGGGAGCCAGATCGCGGGGCCGAGCCGGTGCATCGGGATGGAGACGGTCTCGACGCTGGCCCCGAG
>DATFDN010000074.1:0-7709 GCA_035252035.1 Acetobacteraceae bacterium
CGCCCTCGGCGCGCAGCCGCGCCGCGATGCCCGCGCCGATTCCCGACACTCCCCCGGTGACGACCGCGCGTCGCCCCTCGAACCGTCCCGCCATGCTAGCCTCCACCCGTGCGGCGCTATCAAGCTTCGTGGCGGGCGAGACCGCAAGCGGATCGGTGGGTCTGGACGGAATGGACAGCAGGTTCAGCCGGGGCGTGATCCTGGCCGTGCTCGGATTTGGGCAGATCGTCGCCTGGGGCGGCACGTTCTACCTGCCCGCGGTCCTCGCCGAGCCGATCGCGCGCGGGACCGGCTGGGATCTCTCCTGGGTCGTCGGCGGGCTGTCGGCGGGGATGCTCGTCTCCGGCCTGGTGTCGCCCAGTGTCGGGGCGCTGGTCGAACGCCATGGTGGACGCCCGGTGCTCGCCGGCAGCTCGGCCGTGCTCGCCTTCGGGCTGGTGCTGCTCGCCGCTGCCCGGTGGCTGGGCGTCTACATGCTGGGCTGGATCGTGCTCGGGATCGGCATGGGGGCCGGGCTCTACGACCCGGCCTTCGCCGCCCTCGGGCGGCTCTACGGCAAGGAAGCGCGCACCGCGATCACCGCGCTGACCCTGATCGCGGGCTTCGCCAGCACGCTCTGCTGGCCGTTCAGCGCATGGGTGCTCCACCTGGCGGGCTGGCGGGCGACATGCCTCGCCTATGCCGCGCTCAATCTCGGCGTCGCGCTTCCACTGTACTGGTTCATCCTGCCGCGCGAGGAGCGGCGTGCCCTCCCCGCGCCACGCCCCGCGAGCACCACCGAGGCGCGACCGGCGCGTTCCCGCGCGGCGCTGTTCGCGATGGTGGCGCTCGTGCTCACCCTCGCCTCGATCATCTGGTCGGCGGTGTCCGTCAACCTGCTCACGCTCCTGCGGGGCCTCGGCCTGCCCGCGCACACCGCCGTCGCGCTTGGGGCGGCGCTAGGGCCGTCCCAGGTCGGCGCCCGGCTGCTCGAACTATTCATGGCGCGGCTGGTGGCGCCCGCCTGGGAGATGGTGGTCTCCACGCTGCTGGTCGCGGCGGGCCTCTATCTGCTCTCCGCGAGCCCGGGCGTGGCCGCCGCCGGCGTGGTCCTGTACGGCGCGGGCACGGGGCTGCGCTCCATCCTGCGCGGCACGCTGCCGCTCGCGCTGTTCGGCGCCGAGGGCTACGCCCTGCTCATGGGCCGGCTCGCCTTCCCCGTCCTCGTCGCGCAATCCGCCGCGCCCTCGCTCGCTGCGATCCTTCTCGATCGCGTGGGGGCGATGGGATTGGAGATGGCCCTGTTCTGGGCGGCGGTGGCCAATGTCGGGCTGGCGGCGCTGTTGCTGCCGATGGTGGCGCGGCGCTAGCCGTCAGCCTCTCGCTGCGCGTGTCGTGCTGCAGGATAACGAGCGCGAGCATGCCCGCGAATGCCCCGCCTCAGTGCCCCGGCGGCTGCGTCAGCCCGGCCTGGGGGGCCACGCGCCCTTTGGCAACCTGGCGCTCGATGCTCCCCTTGAGCTCGTCCGGCAACCGCACGATGCCCATGCCGCACCCCTTTCGCGAGGCAGGATAGACTGGACAGAGTCACCCCGCACGCCGAAAGGTGAATTCCGACCCTATATCGGCAGGCTAACCCGCGCCCGCAAGCCGCCGAGCGGGCTCTGCTCCAGCACGATGTCCCCGCCATGCGCGCGCACGATGTCGCGGGCGATCGTCAGGCCGAGGCCGGTGCCACCCGCGGCGCCGCTCTCGAATGGGCGGAAGACGCTCTCGCGGCGGTCGGCCGGGATGCCCGGCCCGTCGTCGTCAACGATCACCTGCACGCCACGCGGGCCGGACGGCGCGGCGGACAGCACCACCGCGCGGCCGGCGTGCCGGCGGGCATTGTCCACCAGGTTGGTGATGGCGCGGCGCGCGGCGCTCTCGCGCAGCTTCAAGGTGAGTCCCGGCGGCACCTCCACCGTCACCGCCGCGCCCGCCCGCCGCGCCCCGGCCGCGACTTCGTGCAGCAAGCGGGACAGATCGACCGGCTCGGCCTGCTCGGTCCCCTCGCCGCGCGCGAAGGCGAGATAACCCTCGATCATCCGCTCCATCTCCGCGACGTCGCCCGCCATCTCGGCAATGTCCGAGGTCAGCTCGGGACGTTTCGGAAGCATGGCCAACGCGAGGCGCAGCCGGGTCAAGGGCGTGCGCAGGTCGTGCGACACGCCGGCGAGCATTTCGGTGCGCTGGACCAGGAAGCGATGGATGCGCTCCTGCATCCGGTTGAACGCGGCCGCCGCCTTGCGCACCTCGCTCGCGCCCTCCGGCCTGATCGCGCCGATGTCGCGCCCCATGCCGAACGCCTCGGCGGCGGCGGCCAGGCGGCGGATGGCGCGCACTTGGTTGCGCATGAACAATGCCGCGATGCCGAACAGCAGGAGCGACGTGCCCACCACCCAGGCCAGGAACACGAAGAACGTGCCGAGATCGACGCGCTTGCGCGGCGCCCAGACGTCCAGCACGCCGTCGGGGAGCTGCACGCGGACCAGCACGGATTGCTCGTCGAAGGACCAATCCATTTGAAAAGGCTGCTTCAACCGCTCGGCCAGGGCGGCCTGCAAGTCGTCATCCATCGGACCGGGCACGTTCGGGAACCGCACGCCGGCGGGCAGGATCGCGCCAGGCTCGAACTGCATCCGCAGATTGAACTCGTGGCGCGCCATCCCGATGATCCAGGCCCGCTGCTCGGGCGCGAAGTCCCGTTGCACCAGTTCTAGGGTGAAGGCGATCTCGCCGGCGACGCCGCCCGAGAGTCGGCGGTAAACCAAGTTGAGATGGTTGCCGTAATAGACCACCAGCGTCACCGCTTGCAGCAGGACCAGCGGCAGCAGGATCATCAGCAGGCTGCGCCCGAGCAGGGAACGTGGCAGCACGCGCTTGAGCCAGGCGACGGGAGCAAGGCGCAACGATCCCATCAGCCCGGCCCCGGCTTGAACACATAGCCGCGTCCCCGCACCGTGAGCAGATAGCGCGGCTCGCGCGGGTCCGACTCGATCTTGCGGCGCAGCCGCGTGACCTGCACGTCCACCGCGCGCTCGCTCGCATCTTCCATGCCCAGCACCAAGGCGATGTCCTCCCGCGACAGCACCTCGTGCGAACGCCGGGCCAACGCGTTCAGCAGCGCCGCCTCGCCACCGGTGAGCCGGACCGGACCATCCACGCCGCGCAGCTCCCCGCGTTCCGGATAAAAGGTCAATGCCCCGATCCGCACCGGTCCGGCCGCGGGCGCGGGCGCGGTGACGCGGCGCAGCAAGGCGCGGATGCGCAGGACCAGCTCAAGCGGTTCGAACGGCTTGGGCAGATAGTCGTCGGCACCGGCCTCGAACCCCGCGATACGGTCCTCGGGCGCGCCGCGCGCGGTCAGCATCAAGATGGGAACAGCGTTCGTGGCCTGCCGCAGCTCCTCGGCCAGGACGAGCCCGTTCTCGCCCGGCATCATCACATCGAGCACGATCAGGTCGGGGGAGAGAAAGCGCAGCGTGGACCGCGCCTCGGCGGTGCCGTCGGCGGTGGTGACGCGGAATCCGTTCTCGCCAAGGTAACGAGACAGCAACGAGCGCAGCCGCGCATCGTCATCGACCACCAGGATGTGCGCGCTCTCCGGCACGGTCAGGCGTCGCGGGCCGGGGGCTCGCGCCGCCTTGCGCTGTTTTCGAGATAGGCGCGCGCCGACTGGTCCATGACGCCGCGCATGACGCGGCGGAAGCCCTCGACGGAGGCGGGTCCGGCCTCGCGGTAGGCGGCGACCAGGCGCTCGCGCTGGCGCTCGAAGAGTCGCCGCTCCAAATCCTGCCCGGCCGGCGTCAAGGTCAGCAGGCGCTGCCGGCGGTCGTCGGCGCCCGGCGCCTGGGCGACGAAGCCCCGCTCCACCAGGGCCGAGAGCACGCGCGCGAGGCTCTGCTTGGTGATCTTCAGAATGCCGAGCAGCTCGGAGACGGTCATGCCGGGATTGCGGCCGATGAAATGCAGCGTGCGGTGATGCGCCCGGCCGAGGCCCAATTCGCCGAGGATCACATCGGCGGCATTGGTGAAGTCGCGATAGGCGAAGAACAAGAGATCCTGGGCGAGCCGGATCTCCTCCTCGCGAAGGTAGAGAAGGCCGGCGCCAGCCGGCTGGGACTTGGCTTCGCCCCCCGGCCGAGTCGGCCGGCGTGCCTCGGCGCTCGCGCTGCTCATTGACCCGCCACTTCCGTCCGGCATGATTGACCCTCCCTTGCGACAGGATCATTGACGTATTTAGGCGCGCATTCTAAACTTCACAAGCCACAAGAAACAAAGTTGCCAAGGACGACACAATGGCATTGGTCCCGTTCGACGACCGCGACGGCATGATCTGGTGGGATGGTTCCCTGATCCCATGGCGTGACGCTCGGCTGCATGTGCTGTCGCATGGGCTGCATTATGCCAGTGCCGTGTTCGAAGGCGAGCGGGCCTATAATGGGCACATCTTTCGCCTGCGCGACCACACCGAGCGGCTTATCCAATCCGGGCGCCTGCTGGGCTTCGAGATCCCCTACACGGCCGATCAGATCGATGACGCCTGTTACCAGACCTTGCGGGCCAACAACCTGACCGACGCCTATGTGCGCCCGATCGCCTGGCGCGGCAGCGAGCAACTCGCGGTGTCCGCGCAATTGACGACGATCCACCTCGCCATCGCCACCTGGGAATGGCCAAGCTATTTCGGCGCGGAGCGGATGAAGGGCATCCGCCTCGGCATGGCGGACTGGAAGCGTCCGTCGCCGGAGACCGCGCCCACCGCCTCCAAGGCCACCGGGCTCTACATGATCGGCACCTTGTCCAAGCACAAGGCGGAGGCCGAGGGGTATGACGACGCGCTGATGCTGGACTGGCGCGGGCAGGTGGCGGAGGCGACGGGGGCCAATATCTTCTTCGTCATGGACGGCAAGATCCATACGCCCACACCCGACTGCTTCCTGGATGGCATCACCCGGCGGAGCGTCATGAGCCTGGCCAAGAATCGGCAGATGACCTTGATCGAGCGGGCGATCCGCCCCGAGGAGATGGCGAACGCGACGGAAGCGTTCCTGGCCGGCACCGCCGCCGAGGTCACGCCCATTCGGGAGATCGGGCAGTACCGCTTCACGCCAGGCCAGATCACCGAGACCTTGCTGAAGGACTACGAGGCCTTGGTGCGCACGTCGCCCCAGGAGGTGGCGCGGGTTATTGGTGGCTGATTCGATCGGCACGATCCCTCCCCAACCCCTCCCGCGAGGGGAGGGGTTCGGTCCGGCCGGGAGTTCGGGAACAAGGGCGAAAAACGCCATGGATGTGAGCAATCTCTCCTTCGAGGACGCCCTCGGCGAGCTGGAGCAGATCGTGCGCGGACTGGAGAGCGGTCAGCAAAAACTAGAGGACGCCATCAAGGCCTACGAGCGGGGCGCGGTGCTGCGCCGGCACTGCGAGGCCAAGCTCGCCGAGGCCGAGGCGCGTGTCGCCGCGATCGTCGCGCACGCGGACGGCACGATCGCGACGCGGCCGGCCGATTGAGCACCGCCAAGACCCGCGCCGATCAGGCGCTGGTCGAGCGGGGGCTCGCCGAGAGCCGGGGACGGGCGCAAGCCCTGATCCTGGCCGGCGCGGTGTTCAGCGGCGCGCGGCGCATCGACAAGGCGGGCGCGATGCTGCCCGCCGGAGCGCCGCTGGAGGTGCGCGGGCAGGATCACCCTTGGGTCTCGCGCGGGGGTCTGAAGCTCGACCACGCCCTGAGCGAATTCGGCCTCTCCCCGGCGGGACGTGTGTGCCTCGACATCGGCGCCTCGACCGGGGGCTTCACCGATGTCCTCCTCGCCCGGGGCGCGGCGCGGGTCCATGCGGTCGATGTGGGGCATGGCCAGCTCGCCTGGAAGCTGCGCGCCGATCCGCGCGTGGTGGTGCATGAGCGCACGAACGCGCGCTATCTCACGCCCGCCACGATCTCCGAGCCGGTGCAGGCGTTGGTCTGCGACGCGAGCTTCATCGGCCTGGAGACGCTGCTCCCCGCCCCGCTCGCGCTCTGCGCGCCCGGCGCCTGGGCGGTCGCCCTCGTCAAGCCGCAGTTCGAGGCCGGGCGTGCGCTGGTCGCCCGCGGCAAGGGGGTGGTGCGCGATCCCGCCGCCCACGCCGCGATCTGCGCGCGGGTGCAGCGCTGGTGGGACAGCCTACCCGGCTGGCGTGTGATAGGGCTGGTCGAGAGTCCGGTCACAGGCCCCGAGGGCAACCGGGAATTCCTGATCGGGGTGGTGCGCGCCCCGTGAGGCGGAGCCGGCCAGGTCGCGCCGCGCGATCTCGGCGAGCAGGGACCAGATCTTCGCGGGCTCCATCGGCACGTCCGGATCGTTGAGCAGGCGGTCAAGTTCGTCCAGCTTCCGGGCGTACTCGGTCTCGGTCATGGCCTTCCCTGCCTCTATGGATCGCCGCATTCAGATGGGAGTGGCCCGGAATGGTGGCAGCCGCATGGCGCGTTGTTGAACGCGCGGCGGCATCTGAGCGCTCTCCTGCTTTCGTGATCGCGCCCGGCAACGCCCCCGCCCTCGTTCGCGTTCGGGACAGCGACTGGAGCAGTTGTTTGAGAGCGTGATTCCCGTCCCAGGCGGTTCCGCCTACGACGATCACGCTCTAGGGAGTGCCACGGCAGATGGAAAGCGAGAAAGACCCGCTCGATTCGGGACTCAAGACGATCATCGTCCACCCACACCAGACCGAGCCCGGTCCGCAGGACGCCGGGACTGCCCCGCAAGCCTGGGAGCTGCTGGCGCGCTTCCGTTCCACCCAGGCCTTGGACGATGCGATCCGAGCCTTGGAGGCGAGTGGGTTCGGACGCGACGACCTCGGGCTGCCGGAGATCAACCCTCCGCCGGAACGCGCGAGCCCAGAGGCCGGCTCCAAAGCCGCTGACACCGACGTGGAGGCGCAGCAATCGCGTGTGTTCCACTCCGCGGTCGGAGGCTCCTTCGCCGCCATGATGGGGGCAACCGCCGTGGCCGCGACGGGGGGCATCGCGGCGGCGGTCGCGGGCGTGGCGCTCGGTACGGGAGCCGCGGTGGCGGGCGTCGCGAGCCTGCTCAGCAGCAGCCTGAGCCATTCCGAGCAGCAGACTCGCGAGCGGAAGGCGCGGGAGGGCACCCTGGTTCTCGCCGTCCTCGCGAAATCCGACGAACGGCGCGATCGGGCCGTCGCGATACTCCAAGAGGCGGGCGGGGAGCTGTTGAACTGATGATGGTGCCGCCGAGGGGACATCCCCGCGGGTGGGGCCCCGCGCCGCGCGCGCCAGCGTCCCTGCCCAGCGCGAACAAGGTCAAGTTTTCGTTTAAAGCATCCTCGATGAGGGAGAGTGACATGCGAAGGAGGGCTCGGGTCCGCCTGAGCGGGGCGGTCGCGTTGGTGGCCGCGAGCGGCCTTGGCGGCGGCGCGGCCCTTGCGCAAACCGGGGCGATCTCCCCCCTGGTCGCCAAACTGCCGAGTCAGCGCGTGTTGGTCGCGGACCCAGGCGTGGGTGGCGGTTCCAGCGGCGTGGGAAGCGCAACCGGGCAGAACGCCGGGACGGTGTTGGCGGCCGGCGGCACCGCCGCGGCAAGCAATCTTCCACCGGGCACTGTGCTGCCAGGCCCCAAGCAGAACGCCGGGACGGCGCCGGCGCCCAGCGGAGCCGGCGCCGCTGGCGCCACTCCGCCAAGTCCCGAGCA
>DATFDN010000075.1:0-2977 GCA_035252035.1 Acetobacteraceae bacterium
CGCCACGCGCGGCGAGCAGATGCGCGCGCAGATCCCGCTGCGCCGCTTCGGCAAGCCGGAGGACGTGGCTGGCGTGATCCGGTTCCTGTGCGGGCGCGAGAGCGCCTATGTCACCGGGCAGACGATCACGGTCGATGGCGGGCTGACCAATGCTTGAGCAGGGATGGACACTCAAACCCGTAGGGCGGAATAGCGTCAGCGTATTCCGCCTTTCACCGATGTGCGAGCGGACAGGCGGCGGAATGCGCTGCGCTTTTCCGCCCTACCTGATTGGCACCCTGGGCGTGACCGCATCCGCGGCAGTTTCGACGGCTTGGGCCGCTTTTGCGATGTCGCTCGCAACCGTCGTGGAAGTCGGTGTGGATGCTGGAGCACCACCGGCAGCGACGGCAAGCGAAGCCGGAGCCGTGACCGTTGCGGCCGATACCGGGACAGCAGCCGGGATCGCGGCAGCGGCTGTCGGAGCGGGAGGAACAACCGCTGCCGAGGTGGACGTTTTCGCCAACGAAGCTGCCGTCGCGATCGCGGCCTGCGCGTCGCTCCGCGAAGTCGCGAGACTAAGGTTCTTCAGAAGCGTCACCAATGCCGTCACTTGAGTGCTGTAATCCTGAAGCACCTTGTATCGGTCTTGCGGGGCAACGAGGATCAGTCCCTTGCAATACATGACCTGCGAGCTGTCAAGAGCTTGTATCAAGTCGGATGCTTGCCGAAGCGTTACTGGATCGAGATCGACAGCGCCTAATTTGATCGTTGTGCCAATAGCTTTCAAAGGTATGTCGATTCCGCTTACATGAGCAAGACGAGACTGGTAATCAACAATATTTGCGCAGTGAACGACCACTGTTTGACCAGGGTCGGATTGATCCAAGGTAATCTTGGAAATTCGCAGAGTAGCACTGTTGTCGGAGTTGGACACCTGACCGCCCGCGCACGCTGCCAACGCCAAGGCGGCAAGGAGCATTCCAACCTGCACGACTCTCATGGGACTCTCCCAAGGCCGGCCGTGTCGATTGGAGGATTCTTACACTCGAAATTTGAAGGAGTCGATAGCCTGCCCAAAAGGCGTAGGGCAGAATAGCGAAACGCATTCCGCCCTGCAATTGTGGGTGGCCGTCAACAATAGGCACTGATTCCGGGCGCAACCTCCTCCGGCGCGGCCCCGGCCATCCGCGCGATCAGCGCCACATATCCCGCCAGCGTCTCCCGCAGATCCAGCCGATCGCCGGCGAATCGGCGCGCGCCCTCGCGCAGGCGCCGCGCCAGCGCCCGGTCGCCGAGCACGCGCAGCACCGAGTCGGCCAGCGCCGCCGGGTCGTGGAACGGCACCAGCAGCCCGGTTTCCCCTGGCGTAACGAACTCCCGCACCGGCGTCGTGTCGCTGCCGATCACGGCGCAGCCCATCGCCAGCGCCTCGCGCAGCGACCAGGAGGCGACGAACGGGTATGTTAGGTACACATGCGCGTCGGAGCGTTGCAGCATCCGCCGGTACAAATCGTAGTCGATCCGTCCCGGCAGGACGACGCGCGTGATATCAAGCCCGTCGCCAATCTCCTCCAGCATCTGCTGCCGCCATGTCCCGCGCGGCGGCGGCGCGCCATAGCTCACGCCGTCGCCGCCGACGAGCACGACCTTGATATCCTTGCGCGCCTTCAGCAAGCGCGGCAGGGCGCGCATGACGATGTGGAATCCACGATAGGGCTCAAGGTCGCGCGCGACATAGGTCACGAGCTTGTCCTCGGGCGCGATGCGCAGCCCGCCCACCTCCAGCACGCTCCGCCATGCCTCTGGATCGGGGCGGCACAGGTCGAGATCGGCGCCCTCGCGCAACAAGGCGATCCGCGGCTGCGCCCAGTCGGGATAGGTCGATCGTTGCCACTCCGTCGGGCTTTGCCCCTGCTTCTCCAGCCCGAGCGCCAACAGGTTCACCGCGTTCTTCGCCCGCACCCGCCCGAATGCCTCCGGCTGCATCGGGAACTCCGGGTCGAAATCCACGTCCGCGCCGACCAGCCGGTAAAAGAATTCCAAATAGCCGAGGATCGGCGCGTCGGGCCAGACATCTGGCAGGTTCAGAAGCTCGCCCCAGCCATGATGGCCGATGATCGCATCCGGCGCGAATCCGAGCTGGCGCAAACTGCGCGCCGTGACCGCGACGGATTCGGCCCGTCGCATCGCAGTGTCGAAGTCACGCGCCGCCTCATGCACAGCCCCCGGCGTGGCGGGGGCCGGAGGGCGGTATGGCACCTTGCGGACGCCGCCGAGCCGGTTCTCGTTCGGCTCGGTGATGAAGACGATCTCGTGCCGTCCCGTCTGCGCGAGGTGGCGGGCAATATGCAAATATTGGCCGGGAAAGTTCTGGTGGACGAACAGCAGTCGCACGGCGGTGCTCAGCCCCGTCTCGCGCTTTTCCGTTCGGGTTTGGCTGCCTCCTTGCCCTGCCGGCTCGCCGGCGCGCGGGCCGGCTCGGCTTCGTCCTTCGGGCGAAGATCGATCCGGAACGCCTCCAAGGCGGCCAGGCTTTCGGCCTGGCAGGGTTCGCCCGCCTGCATCGGACCGGACGCGGAGCCGTCCACGAACGTCGCCTCATAGGACAGGTCGTGCGTGCTCGCCGCCTGCCCCTTCAGCCGGACGGTCAGCCCAAGGAGTGGCAGCGCCATGCCCCGGCTGCCACAGAACTTGCCGCCCTCGACCCAGGGCGAGAGCCAGTCGCGCCCAAGCACCGCTTGGTACTCGATGTCGGATGGGGCGACGCCCGCGCGCGGCGCGATGTCGAATCCCTCGATCCAGAGTCGGCTGCCGCGCGTGCCCATCCACTCGCCGAACGTGGCCCCGACATCGCCCATGCGCTGGATGTGCGCGACCACGTCGGCGTTCGCCGGCGTCGGGCGGTTGCCGGCGGCGCCCGGTGCCACCGCGCCCGTCATGGGCGCCTCGCCGCCGAGGCGCAGCACCTGGAGCCGCGGCGCCTGTTCGGGCGTGG
>DATFDN010000076.1:0-43362 GCA_035252035.1 Acetobacteraceae bacterium
GCAGTGACCGGCGCGGCGACGGAACCGCCCTGGCGGCGGCTTGATTTCTGGCTTTGGTGCGCGCGTTTCGCCCGGAGCCGGGCCGACTGCGCGCGGCTGGTCGGCCAGGGCCTGGTCCGGATCAACCGCCAGCCGACGGACAAGGCGCACGCTCGGCTGCGCGTGGGCGACGTTCTTACGCTCGGCCTGCATGGCAATGTGCGGGTGATTCGGGTCGTGTCGCTCGCTGATCGCCGCGGACCGGCGGCGGAAGCAAGGCAGCTATACGAGGAAATCGCGGAGGCGCCCCCGGCCTTGCGCCTCCCGTGAAACCCAGCCATATGGCGCGCTGGGATCCGGGGGAGCCGCATGACCTACGTGGTCACCGAAAACTGCATTCGCTGCAAGTACATGGACTGCGTCGAAGTCTGTCCGGTGGACTGCTTTTATGTCGGCGCGAACATGCTGGTCATCCACCCTGACGAGTGCATCGACTGCGGCGTGTGCGAGCCGGAGTGTCCGGTCGAGGCGATCGTTCCGGATAGCGACGATCGGGCTGCGGCCTGGGCTGAACAGAACCGCTCTTACGCCCAGGTCTGGCCCAATATCACCCGGAAGGGTGAGCCGCCGCCGGATGCGGATGAATGGAAGGACAAGCCCAACAAAGGGCCGCTGTTCGACCCAGAGCCTGGCAAGGCTTAGGCCGATTTGCCAGTTGCCGCCCCCTGACGGGCGCTCAGTTACATGCTATATATTTGAACGAGGCTTGATTGTGCTGCATGGCCGTTCCCCGCTTGGTTGCAGAGAATCGACCCGTTCGGTTTGCTGCCAAATAAGGTTCATTCAGCAGAGTCGGGACATAGAGGGCCACGTATGAAGGAATCCGCCGAAATCGAGGCGATTACTCGCGAGGGCGCGTCCGCGCGGGCGTCTGATGAGGACTCGACACAGTCAGCCTCCGCGGGTTCGGCGCCTGCCCGGACGCCTGCCGTCAGCGCCAAGCCGGCGGCTGCCCTGGGACGGCGGACCGAGCCCGAGTCGCCCGAGGACGGTCCCGAGCCCGCGCGGGAGACGGCGGAGCCTCCTGCCCTTGAGCCCGATGAGGCCGAGGCGGGTGACGAAGCGGATCAGCCCCCGGAGGAGTCTGAATTGGAGCAAGCCGCCTCGGCGCCAGGCTCGCGCTTTCAGCCAACGTCGGCGCCCCGTGTCACGCCCCGCCCCATGGCGCCTCCCGAGACATTCGCCGAGGGCGACTACGTCGTTTATCCCACGCACGGCGTCGGCAGGGTCGAGAAGATCGCCACCGAGGAGATCGCTGGCCACAAGCTCGAACTGATCCACATCACGTTCGAAGAGAACCGCATGACCTTGCGGGTGCCTGTCGCCAAGGCGCGCACCGCCGGGCTGCGCAAGCTCGCCACGCGCCACATGTTCGACAAGGCGCTGGACGTGCTGCGGGGGCGGGCGCGGATCAAGCGCACGATGTGGTCGCGTCGCGCGCAGGAATACGAGGCCAAGATCAACTCCGGTGATCCGCTGTCGATCGCGGAGGTGGTGCGCGACCTGCACCGCAACGCGGGCCAGCCGGACCAGAGCTTTAGCGAACGGCAAATCTACGAATCGGCCATGGATCGCCTGGCCGCCGAACTCGCCGCTCTCGACAGGACGGACAAGGCGGCGGCGGCGACCAAGCTCGCGGAGTTCCTGAAGACGGTGGGGTAGCCCCAGCTCCCTCTCCGCCCTTGGGGGTGGAGAGGCCGGGGTGAGGCGGTGGGAGACACCAGCGCCCGCTGTAAGCTCCGCCCCGATCACCCCCGCTGGATCAGCTCGATCGACACGTTCTCCGGGCCGCGCAGGAAGGCGATGCGGACGCCGGGGCGGACCGTGGTCGGGTCCAGGGTGAAGCGGACGCCCTTGGTCTTCAGCTCGGCCACCGCGGCGTCGATGTCGGATACCGTCAGGCCGATATGCTCAAGCCCCATATAGGGCGCATCCGGCGCGGGACCGGGCATTGCGGCCGGATTCGCCGGCGCGACGAACACTTTCTGGCTGCCGCCCAGCAGCAGGTCGACTCGGGCGGGACCGTCGGACTGCTCCGTGCGGATCACCTCCGCGCCCAGCATCTCTTCGTACCACCGTGCCGTTGCCTCCGGATCGGGGCTGCGCAGGTGTATGTGCTCCCACGTAAAAGTCGCCATGGCTCACTCGCCTCCTATCCCATCGCGCGATTAGTTCACCGGAACGCGGCCCCGGCAAGGATCGTTGGCCTTCCAAATGACGCGTCATGGCGCCACACTCGCACCATGTCGCGACGCTTGATCGAGATTACGCCGGATCTGATGCTGCGGGCGTACCGCCACGGCCTGTTCCCCATGGCGGAGACGCGGCGCGGCGACCGGCTCTACTGGCTGGACCCGGAGCGGCGGGGCGTGTTGCCCCTTGGGTGCTTCCACCTGCCGCGACGGCTGCTGCGCACCGTCCTGTCGGGCGGGTTCGAGATCACCGCCGATCGCGACTTCGCCGCCACCATCGCGGGCTGCGCCGCATCGGCCCCTGGCCGGGAGGATACCTGGATCAATCCGCAGATCGAGGCGCTGTTCGTTGAGCTGCACCGCATGGGTGTGGCGCATTCGGTTGAGTGCCGGCGCGACGGCAAGCTGGTTGGAGGGTTGTACGGTGTCGCCCTCGGGGGGGTGTTCTTCGGGGAGAGCATGTTCAGCACCGTCCGCGACGCCTCCAAGGTGGCGCTGGTGCATCTTGTCGCGCGTCTGCGCGTGCTGGGTTTCCGCCTTCTGGATACGCAATTCGTGACTGCCCATCTGGCACAGTTCGGAGCAGTCGAGATCCCGCGTGACGCGTACCGGATGCAGCTCGCCGCTGGATTGGCGGCGCCGGCCCGCTGGATGGCCGAGATCGATCCTGCGATGATCAATTCCGAGATCAGGGCGCTTGCCGCTCGGTGAGATGGAAGGGACAGGGCGTGAGGCGTTTGATTCTGGGCGGGGCGGTGCTGCTTGCGTTCGCGGGAGCCCGCGTCGTGCCCGCGGCGGCGGCGCAGGACATGCCGACGCTGCGCCCGACGCATGACGTGACGGTGGTTTATGGGGTCGTGGGCTCGCCGCCGCCGAGCGGCGCTGAGCAGACCCACACGATCCGCATGATCTGGGGCGACCGGGGGCAGGCGCTGCGGGTGGAGATCGACCAGGGGAAAGCGATCACGTTGATCGACTTCGCGCAGCACCGCGTGACCATGTTGATCAAGCCGCAACGGCTCGCGCTCGACTTCACGCTGGACCCGCGGCTCGTTCCCGGTTTCGTCATTCCTGCCGACGCACATCTCAGCCGCGTTGGCACGGACACGGTGGCGGGTCAGGGCTGCGAGGTTTGGAAGCTGACCGGCCCGCGCGGCGCGGGCACGGCCTGCATCACGCGGGACGGATTGGTCCTGCGCGCGGTGGGAACAATGGCGAATGCCGGGACAGGGCGGCTGGAGGCGGTCTCCGTGACGTATGGACCACAGCCGGCCGCGCTGTTCGCTCCACCTCCCGATTTCCGGCGGATGGACCTGCAAACGGCGGGACGGTAGGCTCGCCCGGTCGAAAGGGGGCGCGCGATGCTCAAGCTTGGCTACAAGGCGTCCGCCGAGCAGTTCGGCCCGCGCGATCTGCTGGCTTTCGCGATCCGGGCCGAGGAGACGGGGTTCGACTCCGTCTTCGTCAGCGACCATTTCCAGCCTTGGAAGCATACGGACGGACATGCGCCCTATGCCCCGGCTTGGCTTGGCGCACTGGGGACGCGGACCGAGCGGATCGTCATGGGCACGAGCGTGCTGACGCCGACATTTCGCTATCATCCGTCGGTCGTGGCCCAAGCCTTCGGCACACTCGGCGCAATGTTCCCTGGCCGCGTCGTCCTTGGCATCGGCACGGGGGAGTCACTCAACGAGGTGCCAGCCACCGGCATCGTCTGGCCGGAGTTCAAGGAACGCTTCGCCCGGCTGCGCGAGGCGGTGCAGCTCATCCGCAGGCTCTGGTCGGAGGAGCGGGTGACGTTCGAGGGCCAGTACTACAAGACGCATGACGCGACGATCTATGACCGGCCGGCCTCGCCCGTGCCGATCTATGTCGCCGCCGCCGGCGCGCTGGTCGCCAAATACGCCGGCCGGCAGGGCGACGGCTTCATATGCACCAGCGGCAAGGCTTGGTCGCTCTATACCGAGACCTTGCTGCCCAATGTCGCGGAAGGGCGAAAGGCGGCCGACAGGCCGGGCAGCGGCCCGTATGAGCGGCTGATCGAAATGAAGGTGTCCTTCGACACTGATCTCGCCCGCGCGCGCGAGGACACGCGCCACTGGGCGGCGCTCGCGCTGACGCCGGAGGAGAAGGTCTCCATCCACAACCCGACCGAGATGGAGCAGCGCGCGGCCGAGCTTCCGGTCGAGCGCGCGGCAAGCCGGTGGATCGTCTCGTCCGATCCGGACGAGCATGTGGAGAAGATCCGGCCCTATGTCGAGCTTGGCTTTGATCACCTGGTCTTCCATGCCCCAGGGCCGGACCAGGACCGCTTCCTGCGCCTCTACGCCGCGCAAGTCCTGCCGAAGCTGCGGCAGAAGTTCGGGTGATCGCGTCGGCGGCCGACAAGGCGCTCCAGCTCCTGCCTCTTCCGGGTTTACCCCTGGTCCGGCCCGGCGATGACTTGGCGGAGCTGATCGCCGAGGCTCTGGCTCGCGGATCGGTCACGCTGCGCGCCGATGATGTCGTGGCGGTGGCGCAGAAGATCGTCTCCAAGGCGGAGAATCGGGCTGTCGCGCTCGATACCGTCGTTCCCTCGGCACGCGCGGTCGCGCTCGGCGCCGAGATCGGCAAGGATGCGAGACTCGTCGAGGTGATCCTGTCGGAATCGGTGCGCGTGGTGCGCAGCCGGCCCAACCTGCTGATCACCGAGCACCGGCTCGGCTTCGTGATGGCGAATGCCGGGGTCGATCATTCCAATGTCGCGGCACCGGGCGAGCCCGATCAGGTGCTGCTGCTGCCCCTCGACCCGGATGCCTCGGCGGCGCGGCTGCGCGCGGGCCTAGCCGCCCGATTCGGCGTGGCGCCGGGTGTCGTTGTCACCGACAGTTTCGGCCGGCCGTGGCGGCGCGGCACATGCGGGGTGGCGATCGGCGCGGCGGGGATCGCGTCGTTGATCGACATGCGCGGCAAGCCCGACCTGTTCGGCCGCACCCTGGAAGTGACCATCATCGCGCGCGCCGACGAGATCGCCGCCGCCGCCGGCTTGTTGCAGGGCCAGGCGGGGGAAGGCAGGCCGGTCGTCTTGCTGCGCGGCCTCGCCCCCGAGGCGCCCATCCTGCCGGCCGCCGCCCTGGTGCGCCCGGCGGCCGAGGATTTGTTCCGGTGATCGTTGCGCTGTCGGGTGGGATCGGCGGGGCGAAGCTGGCGCTGGGCCTGGCGCGGGCGCTCCCGCTCGAACAGCTTGTCGTGGTCGCCAATGTGGGCGACGATTTCGAGCACCTGGGGCTCGCGATCTCGCCCGATATCGACACGCTGACCTATACGCTCGCCGGCCTCGACAATCCCGAGCTGGGCTGGGGACGGCGCGACGAGACCTGGTCGTTCATGGAGACGCTGGCGGCGCTGGGCGGGGAGACATGGTTCCGCCTGGGCGACCGCGACCTCGCGCTGCACGTGGAGCGGACGCGGCGGCTGCGCGCCGGAGAGACTCTGTCCGCCGTCACCGAGGATTTCGCCCGGCGGCTGGGGGTTGGCCCCCGCATCTTGCCCGCGACCGATGATCCGGTACGGACCCGGCTGCGCACGGAGCGCGGCTGGATGGACTTCCAGCCCTGGTTCGTCGGGCTTCGCGCCGAGCCTCCGGTCACGGCGCTCGCATTCGCCGGCGCCGAGCAGGCCCGCCCGCTTCCCGCCGTGCTGGACACCGTGGCGCGCGCCGAGGCGGTCGTGATCTGCCCCTCCAACCCGTTCATCAGCATCGAGCCGATGCTGGCGCTTCCCGGCCTGCGCGCGGCTCTTGCCGCAGCACGGGCGCCCGTGATCGCGGTCTCGCCGATCATCGGCGGCCGGGCGGTGAAGGGGCCGACCGCCCGGATGATGGCGGCGCTGGGCATGGATGTCAGCGCGCGCGCCGTGGCGGAGCGGTATGGCGACCTGCTCGATCTCTTCGTGGCCGACGAGGAAGATGCCGGCACGCTGGACGGGCTTGCGTGCCGGGTCGTGCTGGCCCCGACGCTGATGCGTAGCCTGGGCGACAAGATCGCCCTGGCGCGCGTCGTGCTCAACGCGGCGCGATGAGCCGAGGCGTATGGGCCGCCGTGCCGGTGAAAGCGTTCGCCGGCGCCAAGCATCGGCTGTCTCCGCTCTTGACGCCTGCCCAGCGTCAGGCCCTCGCCGCTGCCATGCTGCGGGACGTGCTGATCGCGCTGGCCGAGGCGCCGCTTGCCGGGATCATGGTCAACACGGTTGATCCGCAAGCCTCCGCGCTCGCCCGCGCCTATGGCGCGCGCGTGGTGAGCGAGGATGCGCGCGCGGGACACACCGCCGCCGTCGCCGCGATGGCGCGCACCCTGGCGGGCGAGGGCGCCGAGGCCATGCTGACCTGCCCTGGCGATGTTCCGCTGCTCACGGCGGCCGAAGTCGCGTCCGTGCTGGACGCGCACGGCCCTGCGCCGTCCTTCACCATCGTCCCGGCGCATGACGAGCGTGGCTCGAACGCAGTCCTGCTTTCTCCACCCGATCTGATGGCGCTGCGCTTCGGCGATGATAGTTTTTTGCCCCACCTTGCGGCGGCACGGCAGCATGGGTTGGAACCAAGCATTGTACGCCTGACCGGAATCGGTCTCGACATCGACAACCCCGAGGACGCGCGCGCTTTCTTGCGGGCAGCGCGGGGGCGTTCGACGGAGGCAGGGACTTTGCTGCGGTCCTTCCTGATCTGATACTAGTCCATCTTGATCCTGACCCATTCCGTCATTCCCGCGAAAGCGGGAATCCAGGCCCACACGCACCAAATTCCGAGTGGTTCGCTTGGATTCCCGCTTTCGCGGGAATGACGGCCTGAAGGTTCACGCTGGCTGGTATGACTTGTCCATGCCATGAGGCTCGCGTCGCCCATTCCAAGGAAGGCTCCCTCCATGACCCTCCAAATCGGCCTCCTCGTGTTCCCCCGCGTGCAGCAACTCGATCTCACTGGCCCGTATGAGGTCTTCGCCTCCCTGTCTGGCGCCGAGGTCCATCTAATCTGGAAGAGCAAGGAGCCTATCGTCTCCGCCACCGGCCTGGTTCTGACGCCCACGGCGACGTTCGCGGACTGCCCCGCGCCACTCGACGTGCTCTGCGTGCCAGGCGGGGCGGGCGTGAACGCGCTCATGCGGGACGCGGAGGCACTCGATTTCGTGCGCCGACAGGCCGCAGACGCCCGCTATGTCACCTCGGTCTGCACCGGCGCGCTCGTGCTGGGAGCCGCGGGGCTGTTGCGCGGCAAGCGGGCCACCACGCACTGGGCCTCGCACGATCTGCTCTCCAGGTTCGGCGTCATCCCCGTCCGGGCGCGCGTGGTGCGCGACGGCAACCTTGTGACCGGCGGCGGGATCACGGCGGGGATCGACTTCGCCCTTTCCCTCGCCGCCGAACTGGTCGGGCGAGAGAAGGCCGAAGCCGTGCAGCTCAATCTGGAATACGCGCCCGCGCCGCCCTTCGACGCCGGCACGCCCGAGACCGCGCCGGACGCGGTGCGCGCGGCGGTCCAGGAACGCGCGGCCGCGATCCGGCGGGAGAGGGAAGAGATCATCGCCGCGCTCACGGGTGGCCCGGTGTGACCGGGCTCTACTAAGCCCGACGATGCCTCGGGCGCCCTCTCCTACTCCCAAATATCCAACCGGCTTCAGCCTATTGGAGAGGTCCACAAGGTGCCCGGAACGTGCCCAGAATGTTGCGCGGCCTTGTAAGCAATTTGGTGTGGCAAGGCGCCGCGTTCATTTGGGAGGGGAAGCAATGAGGCGCCTGAAATTCACGCTGCTCGCCGCAATCGCCTTGGGTTTTGCCACAAACGCCGCGCCTTTGCAGGCTTGTAATGGCAGGGGCAACTGCGATCACGGTGCGCCAGGGCCATTGGCCGGGGCGGGGCTGCCGTTCCTCATCGCGGCGGGAGCAGCAGGCGGATACTGGCGCCTCCGTCGGCGGTCGCAGGAAAGCCGTTATCGTTCGGGAGATGCGGCGCAGGTTCGTGACCACTAAGGTTGGCCTCTCCCGTACCGAACTCTTCGCTGGCCTTTGCATCCTGGGCTTCGTGAACGGGATCACCGGCCGCGCACATAATGCCATCGTCAATCATGGGCCGACGGCGGCGCTCCTCGACACGTTTGGAATCAGCGCCATCGTCTGGGTCGCCTTCTTCGCCTGCCCCGCCTTGCTGCTCCGTGCCCCGAGAGAGAGGCTTCGCCGCGCCGATCTGATCGTGGCGGCGTGCGCCCTCGCGGCCTTCATGCTGCCCATCACCCCCTTGAGCTGGATCGCCCTTACCGGCCTCGCGCTGTACCTCCTTCGCGACCGGCAGCCGCGTTCCGAGGCGCATTGCGGCGCCTGGATTCTCCTCGCCATCACTGGCGCAATGTTCTGGGGGCGCTTGTTGATGCTGACCTTCAACGGCCCGATCCTGGCGGCCGATGCCCTCCTGGCGTCCTGGTTCGCCGGGACGGATCACGCGGGCAACACGGTCCGCTTCGCCGACGGCGAGGGCTATGTCTGGATCGCGCCACCCTGCTCCTCGCTCGCCAACGCCTCGCTCGCGGTCCTCTGCTGGGTTCTGTTCATGCAATTTCGCGGCCTCAAATGGTCGCTTGGGAACGTCGGCTGGTGCCTGCTCGCCTGCGTCGCCGTCACCGCCATCAACGTCACGCGCATCGGGCTGATGGTCCTGCACCGCGACGCATTCGACGTGATCCATGGTCCCCTGGGCGCCGCCGTGGCGAGTTGGTTGAGCATGGGCGTCATGCTAGGAATCGGCATGGTGGGAACACGACGTGGCCGCCTCGCTCACGTTTAGGAGCCTCGTCGCGCTTCTGCTCGTCGTGAGCGTCGGCATCAAGCTCACTATCAGGAGCCAGCCATCACACGGCGCGGTGCCGGCCACCGAAAGCCCCGCGACCGGCGCGGTCGCCGCCTTTCTCGATCGCCACGGATTTCGGGTGAATGAGGCTGACTCCCGGCCCGAGTCCCCAGTCGTGTTCGCCGACGCGGGCACTTGCCGCCTGCTGGCGGTCTTGGCCGCGCCGGAGGGATGGCACCGGGAGCTTGTCCGCCGCTTGGCATCCCCCGACGATCAGGTCTTCTTCGTGTTCGACGGCACGGTGTATCCCAACCAGCCGGTATGGCGCACCTGGATACACCATATCTGGGGCGAGTTGAATCGTTATATCGGACTCACGCCCTCCAGCCGGCCGGTCGTGGGAGTCATCGCGTCTCCAAGCTGCGATCTGCGGAACATGCCGTGGCGGGAGCTTGCGGCGCCCTTGCCGCGCTAGAACGTTTTCGGATCACATTAAAGCGTTCGAATTCTGCTTGCGCCCGTCACACCTCTCCCGCCTGCGGGAGAGGTGAAGCAGCAGTTCGCCGTACATCACCTCTACTCCCTGGTCCGGCAAATCGTTCCGCACATGTGAGGCCGCCGTAGCCCGCAAGGGGAGGGGTCGAAACTACAATCGCGGATCAGTACCGGTACAGCTCGTGCTTGAACGGCCCGCTCGGCGGCACCCCGATATACTCGGCCTGCTTCGGCGTCAGCTTGGTCAGCTTCGCGCCCACCTTGGCCAGATGCAGCGCCGCCACCTTCTCATCCAGCGCCTTCGGCAGCGTGTACACCTTGCGCTGATAGGTGCCGGCCGGCGCGGTGAACAGCTCGATCTGCGCCAACACCTGATTGGTGAAGGAGGCGCTCATCACGAAGCTCGGATGACCGGTGGCGTTGCCGAGATTCACCAGCCGCCCCTCCGACAGCACGATCAGCCGCTTGCCGTCCGGGAACACCACCTCGTCCACCTGCGGCTTCACGTTCTCCCAGCGATAGTTGCGCAAGGACTCGATCTGGATCTCGGAATCGAAATGACCGATGTTGCAAACGATGGCGCGGTGCTTCATGCGCCGCATGTGGTCGAGGGTGATGACATCGACATTGCCCGTGGCGGTCACGAAGATGTCGCCCGCCGGCGCGGCGTCGTCCATGGTGACGACCTCGTAGCCCTCCATCGCCGCTTGCAACGCGCAGATCGGGTCGATCTCCGTCACCATCACCCGGCACCCGGCGTTGCGCAAGGACGCGGCCGAGCCCTTGCCCACGTCGCCGAAGCCGTTCACCACGGCGACCTTGCCCGCCATCATCACGTCGGTGCCGCGCCGGATGCCGTCCACCAGCGACTCCCGGCAGCCATAGAGGTTGTCGAATTTCGACTTGGTGACGCTGTCATTCACGTTGATCGCCGGCACCAGCAGCGTCCCGTCCCGCTCCATGTCGCGCAGCCGATGCACTCCGGTCGTGGTCTCTTCCGAGAGGCCGCGCACATCGGCCAGCATCTCCGGATACTTGTCGTGCATCAGCTTGGTGAGATCCCCGCCGTCATCGAGGATCAGGTTCGGCGTCCAGCCATCCGGGCCGCGCACCGTCTGCTCGATGCACCACCAGAATTCCTCCTCGCTCATCCCCTTCCAGGCAAAGACCGGGATGCCGGCGGCGGCCACGGCGGCGGCGGCGTGGTCCTGGGTGGAGAAGATGTTGCACGAGGACCAGCGCACGATCGCGCCCAGCGCCGTCAGCGTCTCGATCAGCACCGCCGTCTGCACCGTCATGTGCAGGCAGCCGGCGATCCGCGCGCCCTTGAGTGGCTTGGAGGCCCCGTACTCGGCCCGCAGCGCCATCAGGCCGGGCATCTCGTCCTCGGCCATAGAGACTTCCTTGCGGCCCCATGCGGCGAGCGAGATGTCCTTCACCTTGTAGTCCTCAGTCGGGGTCCGGCCGGCCATCACGCGCTCCTGAGTGGGTCGCGGACCCTATAGATAGGCCAGAGGCCGTGCGCAATGGCACGCAACCCTGATCGGCGCCCGCGCTTGCCTTGGCGGCCGGTCATCGCAGATCCAGTCGGTGCCGGAAGGAGCGGCCTTGCCATGACAATCTATACGGGTCCGGTGTTCGAGATGGCCCGCACCCAGTTCCATGTGATCGCCGACTACCTCGAAATCCCCTTCGACGAGCGTGATCGTCTGCTGTTCCCGAAGCGCGCGATCACCGTGGCCTGCCCGGTCCATCGCGACGACGGGAGGCTGGCCGTGTTCCACGGCTTCCGCGTGCAGCACCACCTCACCCTCGGTCCCACCAAGGGCGGAACCCGCTATTCCTCCAAGCTCGACCTTGGCGAGGTGGCGGCTCTGGCGATCTGGATGAGCTGGAAATGCGCGCTTGCCGGCCTGCCCTACGGCGGGGCGAAGGGCGGCATCACCGTCGATCCCTACGCGCTCAGCCGCCGCGAGTTGGAGTCGCTCTCCCGCCGCTACATGCAGGAGATGATCCCCTTCGTCGGGCCGCACACCGACGTGATGGCGCCCGACATGGGCACCAACGAGCAGGTGATGGCCTGGTTCATGGACACCTACTCCATGTACCAGGGCAAGACCGTGACCGAGATCGTCACCGGCAAGCCGGTCGCCTGCGGCGGAACATTGGGGCGGCGGGACGCCACTGGGCGTGGCGTCGCGCACCTGGTGGATTGCGCGCTCGCGCGGATCGGAATGGCCGCGATGGGCGCCACCGCGATCGTGCAGGGATTCGGCAACGTTGGCAGCGTCGCCGCCCAGGCGCTCGCCGAGCGGGGGGTGAAGGTGATCGGCGTCGCCGATCACGTCGCCTGCTATTTCGACCGGAAGGGGCTGGACGTCTCCGCGCTGGTGCGCCACACGGTCGCCAAAGGCAACCTTGGCGGGTTCTCCAACGAGCTTGCCGCCGATCCGGCCGAGCTGCTGGTCCAGCCCTGCGACATCCTGGTACCGGCGGCGGTCGAGCGCGTCATCGATGCCCCCACCGCCGCCCGGCTGCGCTGCCGCGTGCTGGCCGAGGGCGCGAACGGACCGACCACGCCGGAGGCCGACGCGGTGCTGGCGCAGCGGCCGGAGATCTTCGTGATCCCCGACATACTCTGCAACGCCGGCGGCGTGGTGGTCAGCTACTTCGAGTGGGTGCAGGACTTGCAGCAATTCTTCTGGGACGAGCCGGAAGTCATGAACCGGCTCTACCACGTCCTCGACCGCGCCTTCGCGGAGGTCATGGCCCGTGTCGAGCGTGACAAGGTTACGCATCGCACGGCGGCCATGGCGATTGGCGTGCATAAAGTGCGCAACGCCAAGCAGGTGCGCGGACTTTTCCCGTGATATAAGGAACAGAGGCGCCGCCCGCGCGTTGCCTCGGGATCGGCGCCAACGAGGAGGAGAGCGCCATGTCTGCGGATCGACCAGGCTCACCCGCTACATCGGAGGCATCGAAAGCGGCGCGGCTGCGTCGCGAGATCGATGCCGGCCGGACCGGCGACAAAGTCGGTGCGCCGGACCCCGCGGCCTCGCCGCTGGGCACCGATGCCGAGGCTGGCGCGGGGCATGACGAGGAGGGGCTCAGGATCGCTCGCCAGGCGCACCGGCCCGCGCGCTCCAAGTAACCGGCCGGGCTGGCCGCCCTTGCCGGTGCTTGCCTCTGGTGCCTAGAACCGGCTCCTCGCATCCAGTGAGGCAGCCATGAGCAAGATCATCCGTACCGAGCCCAACAAGATCCTCGCGAAGGCCGTCGAGTACCACGGCTTTGTCTATCTGCCGGGAGTGACGGCGCGCGACAACGGGGGCGATGTCAAGCGCCAGACCGCCGATGTCCTGGAGCAGATCGACCAGCTCCTAGAGACTCACGGCACCGACAAGACCCGCCTGTTGCAGGCGCAGATCTGGGTCAAGGACATCCGCGACCGCGAAGCCATGAACGAGGTATGGGCCGCCTGGCTTCCGCCCAACGGAGCGCCGGTGCGCGCCTGTGTTCAGGCCCATCTCGCTGACCCACGCCTATTGGTCGAGATCATGGTGACGGCCTGCAAGTAAAACGGGTGGCGCAGCGGGCAAACCCGTCCCGCCGCTTTTCGGCTCCCAGGATAGGATCATTTTCTGGCCAATTGATCTTATCCACAGGCCCCTTTCGAGAAACTGCAATGCTCTAGCGGTCAAACTTCATATCGCGGGTTGCCCGTCCGCGAGGCGGGGCGTACCGCCAGCAACTAACAAGCGAATCGCACCAGGGGGAGCTGGCGGATGGGCGTACGGGCAACCGGCGGCACGCTATTGTGTGTATTATATTCCGCGATGTTCGGCCTGGCCGTCGGGCCGGCCCTGGCCGATACCGAAGCGCAGCGCCGCCCGCCCTCTGTTTTCTATGGTCCGAACACCTTCAGACTATCGCACCTGGATGAGTTTACCATACCAGCGCGCCCGATGCGCCAGGCGCGCTATCGCAGCAACACGCGCTACGCCACAATCTCCTGCGTCCCCTATGTCCGGAGTCACTCCGCTGTGAAGGTGGCGGGCAATGCCTGGCAATGGTGGGCGAACGCGGCCGGCAGCTACGCGCGCGGCAATGTTCCCGAGATGGGCAGCGTGCTGGTGTTCCAGTCCAATCGTCAAATGCACCTGGGCCACGTCGCGGTAGTCAGCCACGTGCGCAATCCGAGGATGATCGAGATTGATCAATCCAACTGGCCGACCGGCCAGGGCGTCACCCGTCATGTGCCGGTGGTGGACGTTTCGGAGCGAAACGACTGGACGGCGGTGCGCGTCGCGCTAAGGCAGAGCGGCAAGTTCGGCAGCATCTATCCGACCTACGGCTTCATCTACGCCCGCCCCGACACCGGACGGATGATCGCGGCCACCCTGAGCCCAGCCCCGACGCCGCCGCTCGATCCCGCTCCGAGCGACTTGCGCAGCCTGGACGGCGACGAGCAGATAGCCGAAGCACCTGCGCAGCACTCTGCCCGGCCGCGTCATCCCGGAACGTGGGCGAGCGGCGCGCGGCGCGGGAATAGGAGCTGACGAGGGGAGACTGGCGATCTAGCCGCCAGTTACGCTCATGTGCCGCGCGACGGCCGGACGATCGTGGCGCCGGTCGATAACGAAATCATGCCCCTTGGGCTTGCGCGCGATTGCGGCGCGGATTGCGTCCTCCAGTTGCGCGTCGCCGGCCCCGCCACGCAAGACCGCGCGCAGGTCGGCCTGGTCGTCCTGACCCAGGCACATGTACAACGTGCCAGTGCAGGTGAGCCGCACCCGATTGCAGCTTTCGCAGAAATTGTGGGTCATGGGCGTGATGAAGCCGATGCGCCGCCCGGTTTCCGCCACGTCGAAATAGCGCGCCGGACCGCCAGTGCGATATCCGGTCTCGGTGAGCGTCCAGCGCCGGCGCAGGCGGCCGCGCACGATCGAGAGCGGCAGATACTGGTCGGTGCGGTCTTCGGTGATCTCGCCCAGCGGCATGGTCTCGATCAGGCAGAGGTCGAAGCCGTGCTGTCCGCACCAGGCGATCAGGGCGTCGAAATCGTCCTCGTTCACGCCGCGCAGCGCCACGGTGTTGATCTTGATCGCGAGCCCCGCTCGCTTGGCGGCGAAGATGCCTTCGAGCACCTGTTCGATGCGGCCCCGCCGAGTCATCGCGGCGAAGGTTTCGGGATCGAGTGTGTCGAGCGACACATTCACGCGTCGCATCCCCGCCCGATAAAGGTCGGCGGCATAACGGGCGAGCTGCGTGCCATTCGTGGTGAGGGTCAGCTCGTCAAGGCCGGAGCCCAAGCGGCGGCCGAGCCGATCTATCAGCGTGAGCACGTCGCGGCGGACCAGCGGCTCGCCCCCGGTCAGGCGCAGCTTGCGCGTCCCGAGCCGGACGAACGCGGCGCAAATCCGCTCCAGCTCCTCAAGCGTGAGCAGGTCTCGTTTGGGGAGGAAGGTCATCTCCTCGGCCATGCAATACACGCAGCGGAGGTCGCAGCGATCCGTGACCGAGACGCGCAAATAGCTAATCGCCCGGCCGAACGGGTCGATCATGGGAGATGGCTTCAGAGATGCGACTGACATAGCTGGCATAAGCAAGAAGTGCGCCACTCTGCCACCCGGATCAAGCCCCTCCGGGCGGACCTTCAATCCGGCGTGTCGAGCACGTCGAGCGCGACATGCGCGGTGTTGATCAGAACCTTCCCAGCATTCTCGAAATTGACCGTAACCCGCTCCCCAATGACGGATTGGACCTGACCGAGCCCCCACTCCGGCCGAGTAGGGTGCCTCACCCATTGTCCAGGTTCGATCGTCGAGGCAGGAGGTGGCGTCACGAAGCGCCTCCACGTCCGTCGTAAACCTTACGTATAATTTTATAGACATGTCTCACTTTTTGGTCCACCTCTATCATGCTTGCCGCAAGACTGCCCGCCCGCGGCGGCCATGAGGAACCTGGCTGATGGACGATCCCCTGCGTCTTGCCGAGTTGATCGCGGCACGGATCTTCCACGACATCGGCAGCCTTGCCGGCACCCTCGCCGGCACCATCGAACTCGCGTTGGAAGAGGCCGGCGCGGCAGGGGAAAGCCTGACCTCCGCGGCCGACCTCGCCGCGGAACTCAGCCGCCGCGTGCGCCTCCTGCGGGCCGCCTGGGGGCCAACCACGGAGGAGCTGGACATTGCACGCCTGCAAGATCTTGCCCTCGGCACGCCCGGAGCGCACCGAATGCGGCTCGACCTCTCGGGGCTGCCGCGAGAAAGCCTGTTTTCCCCGGAGTTGAGCCGTGTCCTCGTCAACGTGATTATCCTCGGCGCCGAGGCGCTGCCGCGTGGGGGTACGCTCACATTCTCCCCAACCAATGAGGCGCGCGTCCGCGCGAGCATTCGCGGCACACGGGCCGCCTGGCCCGCGGCGCTCGCGCCCTCGCTTGTCAGCGAGGCGGCCGCCTTGGCAGCCCTCGACAACCCGCGCACCGTGCTCGGCCCCTTGGTAGCGCTGATCGCGCACCGGCTTGGCATTCCCCTCGTGCTGGAGCGTGGCACGCACCCATCAGGCCGCCGAGGACCGCCCGCCCTGCTGATAGGTAGCCCGGCCGCGATGCCAGCCACATAGCTTAACAGTTTCTTCTTCCATTCGGGCCAGTATCGGTCGCGCATCGATCCTGGGTCCGCAGACGAAATGGACGAGTTGCTGGCCGATTTTTTGGCAGAAGCGAATGAGAGCCTTTCCGAACTGGACGCGACGCTGCTGCGGTTGGAGCGCAACCCAGACGATGCTGCGACGCTGTCACAAATCTTTCGCTCGGTGCATACCATCAAGGGCACCTGCGGCTTCCTCGGCCTACCACGCTTGGAGCGGTTAGCCCACGCCGCCGAAAATGTCCTGGGCCGGCTGCGGGATGGCACACTCGGCGCCAGCCCCGAAATCGTCACCTCGGTGCTGGCGGCACTCGATGGTGCGCGGACGATCCTGAGTAGCCTCGGTGCGACAGGTGCCGAGCCAGCGGGCGACGACATGGCCCTGATCGCCGCCCTCGACGAGGCCGCGCAAGGCCGGCCAACGGCACCCAAACCCGCCAGCGCACCCGAACCGGCCGCACCCGCGAGGGATGCGCAACTTGCTCCGCCGCACGCGCCAATTCCCGCCATCGAGCCTCCCCAGCCAGGGAGCGACGCTGCCGCCGCGCAGACGATCCGCGTCGCCGTGGACGTGCTCGATAACCTGATGACCTTGGTGAGCGAGCTGGTGCTGACCCGCAACCAGTTGTTGCAGCTTGCCCGCGGCTTCCAAAACAGCGCGCTCGCCGCGCCCTTGCAGCGATTGTCGCACATCACTTCGGACCTTCAGGAAGGTGTGATGAAGACGCGGATGCAGCCGATCGGCAACGCCTGGAACAAGCTGCCTCGCTTGGTGCGCGATCTCGCACGCGATCTGGGCAAGTCGATCGAGCTCGCTATGCATGGCGCCGAGACCGAGCTTGACCGTCAAGTGCTGGAGCTCATCAAGGATCCGCTGACGCACATGATACGCAACGCCGCCGATCACGGGCTGGAGCCGCCGGATGAACGCAGGGCAGCGGGCAAGCGCGAGACGGGGCGGATTACGCTGACTGCGTTCCACGAGGGTGGCCACATCAACATCGAAATTGCCGACGACGGACGCGGGCTGGCGGCCGAGCGCATCCGTGCCAAGGCGCTGGCCCAGGGCCTCGCGAGCGAGGCCGAGTTGGCAGCCATGAGCGAGGCGCAAATCCAGCGGTTCATCTTCGATGCCGGGTTCTCGACGGCCACTACGGTCACTTCCATCTCCGGACGCGGCGTCGGGATGGACGTGGTGAAGACAAATATCGAGCGGATCGGCGGCACGATCGACCTGACGAGTCACCCCGGAAAGGGCACGACGTTCACCATCAAGATTCCGCTCACCTTGGCGATCGTCTCGGCGCTGGTGGTGGAAGCGGGCGGAGAGCGCTTCGCCATTCCGCAGATCAGCGTGATGGAGCTGGTCCGCGCCGGCCGGCCTGGCGAAGCCGGAGCCGAGAGCGTGATCGAGCGGATCAACGACACCCCGGTGCTGCGCCTGCGCAACCGCCTGCTGCCGCTGGTGAGCCTCGCCGGACTCTTGGGGCTGGCGGGATCGGACGGGACCGGCATCATCGTCGTGGCCCAGGTCGGCTCCAGCCTGCTCGGCGTCGTTGTGGACCGGGTATTCGACACCGAGGAAATCGTGGTCAAGCCGGTGGCCCCGATGCTGCGCCAGCTCACCGTGTTCAGCGGCAATACGATCCTGGGAGACGGGTCGGTGATCATGGTCCTTGATCCCAACGGCATCGCGCGCGCCACGGGGATCGGCGCGGGCGAGAGCACGCGCCCTGCGCCAGCCTCGACCAGCGACGGCGCGGCATCGGGCAAACGCGAGGCCATGCTGCTATTCCGCGCCGGTGGCACGCGCCCGCTGGCCGTGCCGCTTAGCCTGGTGGCCCGACTCGAGCAGATCCCGCGCGAGCGGATCGAGGTCTCCGCAAGCGTGCCGGTGGTGCAGTACCGCGGCAAGCTGATGCCGCTCGTGGCGTTGTCCGGCGGCTCCGCTGACCATCCGTCATCCGCCACCCAGCCGGTGCTGGTTTTCGCGGATGGCGAGCGCAGCGCGGGATTGATGGTGGACGAGATCGTGGACGTGGTCGAAGACCGCCTGGACATCGAGCTCTCAGCCACGCGGCCCGGCCTGCTCGGCACGGCAGTCATCGGCGGGCAGGCGACCGACGTGATCGATACGGCTTACTGGCTGGCGCGATTGCCCGCCCCGGCGCCTCGGCGGGAGGCCGGAGCATGAGTGCGGCCTTGTTCGATTGGCCCGCCGGCGCCCATGAGGGGGCACGGCAGTTCGTGACCCTGACCGTCGCCGAGCAGCTTTGCGGCGTGCCGGTCTTGGGGGTGCGCGACATCCTTTCACGGCAGACAATCACCCGTATCCCGCTGGCACCCCCGGAGGTGGCTGGGAGCCTCAATCTACGCGGGCGCATCGTCACGGCCATCGACCTGCGCCGGCGGCTGCGCCTGCCCCCTGCCCCACCCGGAGCGCCGACGATGTCCGTTGTCACGGAGCAGGATGGCGAGCTCTACGCACTTGTGGTGGACCAGGTTCGCGAAGTGATGAGTCTGCCGACAGAGGCCTTCGAGCGGAATCCGCCGACGTTGCCGCCCGCCTGGCCGGCGTTCAGCAACGGCATCTATCGCCTCGCTGGCACGCTGTTGGTGGCGCTTGATGTCGCACGGCTGCTCGCGGTGCGGACCGAGCCGGGATGATGCCCGTCGAAGCCAGAGTCGCCGGCGCTGACACCGTGCGCGTCATGATATGTGACGACTCCGTTGTCATGCGCGCCGCCATCGCGCGGGCGTTCGAAGCTGACCCCACGATACGCATCGTGGCTCGCGTCGCGGACGGGAAACAGGCTCTGGCCGAAGTGCGGCGCCAACCCATCGACGTGCTGGTGCTCGACATTGAAATGCCGGTGATGGACGGGTTGACGGCGCTGCCATTGCTGATGCGCGCCGCTCCACGGCTGCGCGTGCTGATGGTTTCCACCCTCACGACACGCGGCGCCGAGGTCACGCTTCAGGCGTTGCGGCTGGGCGCGGCCGACTATGTGGCGAAGCCGAGCGCCATCGCGGGGCAGAACGCTGAGCTGTTCCGTCGCGAGCTTCTGGATAGGGTGAGGGCTCTCGCGTCGCGTCCCGCGCGTCCATCCGGCGCCCGGACGACCGCTGTCGTCCCGGCGCGGCCACGTCTTGGACCCGCTGCGCTGCCCCGCCTGCTTGCGATCGGCAGCTCTACCGGCGGGCCGCAGGCCTTGCTCGCCCTGTTCGCGGCGCTTGGACGCACCGTGCCGGTTCCGGTGATCGTGACCCAGCACATGCCCGCCGCCTTCACGCCAATTCTCGCCCAGCACATCACGCGTGCCGGGGGCCTGCCCTGCGCCGAAGCCGTTGATGGCGAAATGCTACTATCCGGACGTATTTATCTCGCGCCGGGAGACCGGCATCTGTTGATCGAGCGTGATGCCGCCGGCGCGCGTGCGCGGCTATCAACCGCGCCAGCGGTCAATTTCTGCCGTCCGTCGGTCGATCCAATGCTGGAGAGCGCAGCGGCCTCGTTCGATGGCCGCGTGCTGGTTGTCATGCTCACCGGCATGGGAAGCGACGGATTGGAGGGGACGCGCCGCGTGATCGAGGCCGGAGGGGCCGCCATTGCGCAGGACGAGGCGAGCAGCGTGGTATGGGGGATGCCCGGCGCCGTCGCTCAGGCGGGCCTCTGCCAAGCCGTTTTGCCGCTGAGCGCCATCGCGCCGCGTCTGCGCGAGGTGCTGCGAATCGCCGCGCAATGAGCGCGATCGCGGGGAGCAGTGCCTTCCAAATCCTGGCCGAGCTGCTGCGGTCGCGCTCGGGCCTCGCGATCGGTCCCGACAAGTTGTATCTGCTCGAAACCCGTCTCGGGTCGATCATCCGGCGCGAGAAGCTGGGCGACCTCGCCGGGCTCGCGCAGCGGCTGAGCGCACCAGCAGCCGAGACACTGGCCGGCGAGGTGGTCGAGGCGATGACCACCAATGAAAGCTTCTTCTTCCGCGACGACAAGCCCTTCGCGCATGTCCGCGCCAAGGCGCTGCCGCGCCTGCTGCTCGCGCGTCCGCCCGGAACCCCCATCCGTATCTGGTCCGCTGCCGCCTCGTCGGGGCAGGAGGCGTATTCGCTGGCGATAATCGCGGCGGAGCTGGGGGCCAGCAAGCGCGTTGAGATTGTCGGCACTGACATCGCCCGCGCCCAGCTCGCCCGTGCCCGCGAGGGACTCTATAGCCAGTTCGAGGTGCAGCGCGGCCTGCCGGTCCAGCTCCTGGCGAAACATTTCCGCAAGGAGGAGGACCAGTGGCGTGTCGCCCCGCCGCTGCGCGAGATGGTGCAGTTTCGTGAATGGAACCTGCTTGCCGATCCCGGCCCGCTGGGCCGCTTCGACATTGTGTTCTGCCGCAACGTGCTGATCTATTTCGACCAGCCCACGAAGGCCCGCGTGTTGGAGGCGATTGCGCGGCAGATGGCCGAGGATGGCCTCCTCTATCTGGGGGGTACCGAGACGGTGTTGGGCCTTACGAATCAGCTCGTGCCGCTCGCCGAGGATCGCAGCGTCTATTCAAAGGTCGCCGCACCGCCCACCTCGATCTCCAGCCAGCCTCGCGCATCGAACCGACCCGTGTCACCCGCGCGCAGCAGCACGGTTGTCGTCTCCGACTCCACGATCGCCGGCCCGTGCAGCGCCTGACCGGACGCCAGTGCAGCGAAGTCGAACACCGCGAGATCGGACCACGCGCCATCCAGCCAAACGCGGCGATTCGCGGGATGCTCCCTCTCCCCGGCCCCCTCCCGCAAGGGAAGGGGGAGAAGAGAATCCCCCTCCCCTTGCGGCAGGGGATTGGGGGAGGGGTCGCTCCCAAGCCGCCCTATCACCGAAAGCCGCGCGCTCACCAACACCGGCTCCTGCTCGCGCATCGCATAGGTGTAGAGCGCCGCGTGTCGGGCATGGAACGCCTCGGCGACCGCCTGCGCCGCATCGGGTGCGGCAAGGTCCAAGCCGTCCAGACCCACCGCGACCTCGAAGACCTGCTCGCCATAGCGCATATCGGCGGAGCGCTGGACCGAGATCATGCCCTCGAACTGGGGCAGACGGGAGCGGCCCTCGGCCTCCATGGCTTCGAACGCGGCGCGCAGAGCGGCAACGTCAAGGCTGCCGGTCTGCGTCAGGCTGCGCGTCAGTTCCACCCGCAAATCGGTGTTCAGCATTCCCCAGGCCGAAAGGACCGAGGCGGCCAGCGGCACGATGATCCGGCGCACGCCGAGTTCGGAGGCCACGGAAGCAATGTGCAGACCCGCCGCCCCGCCGAACGCGAGGATCGCGTGCCGGCGCGGATCGACCCCGCGCCGGACCGTGGCGATCCGCACGCCATCGGCCATCCGCGCGTTGACCAGGCGCACGATTCCCGCCGCTGCCGCCTCCGTGGCAAGCCCAAGCGCCTGGCCGATGCCGCCGATCGCCGTCTCGGCCGCTGCCCGATCGAGTTTACGCCGCCCGCCCAGGAAGCGCGCCGGGTCCAGCAGACCCAGCACCAGATTGGCGTCGGTCACGGTCGCCCGCGTGCCGCCCAGCCCATAGCAGGCGGGTCCGGGATCGGCGCCCGCGCTCTCCGGCCCGACCTGGAGCAGCCCGGCGCCATCGACTCGTGCGACGCTGCCGCCCCCGGCCCCGAGGGTCACGATGTCCAGCGCCGGAAGGAAGATGCGCGCCTCTCCCACCTGCCGGCCGGCCGAAAGCGAGGGCTGGCCGCCCTGGACCACGGCGAGGTCGGTGCTGGTTCCACCCATGTCGAAGGTGATGAGGTCGCGTGGGATGCCTTGCCGCGACAACGCGACCGATGCCGCGACCCCGCCCGCCGGTCCCGACAGCGCCGTGCCGACGGCAAGCCGTGATGCTTCCTCCGCCGAGGCGACGCCGCCATGCGACAGGATGACGTACACTGGCCCATCATACCCCTCTGCCGCCAGCCGGCCGGTCAGGCGGCGCAGATAGGCCGCGATCACCGGCCCGACCGCCGCGTTGGCGGCGGTGGTGGAGAACCGCTCGAATTCCTTGATTTGCGGCAGCACATCGGCCGAGGCGGTCACATAGGCGCCCGGCAGGCGCGCGCGAGCCGCCGTCGCGGCGATGCGCTCATGCTCCGGGTTGGCCCAGGCGTGCAGAAAGCAGACCGCGACCGCCTGCACTGGCTCGGCCGCCAACTGGTCGAGGGCCGCTTCCAGCGACGCGGGATCGAGCGGCGTCTCGATCCGCCCGTCGGCGCGGATGCGCTCCGTCACGCCAAGCCGGAGCCGGCGCGGCACGATCGGCGCCGGCGGCGTCATGCGCAGATTGTAGCGATCGGGCTTCAGCCCCTCACGCATCTCGATCACGTCGCGATGCCCGGCGGTGGTCAACAGGCCGACCCGTGCCGCCTTTCCCTCCAGCAACGCATTGGTCGCGACCGTCGTGCCGTGGACGACGCGCCCGGTGCGTCCGAGTAGCGCGGCCGGGCTCAGTGCCAATGTAGCAGCGGCGCACGCAATCGCATCCAGCACGCCGTCCACCGGATCGCGGGGCGTGGTGGGCGCCTTCGCGGCGATGATGGAGCCGCCCGCACCCCTGACGACGATATCGGTGAACGTGCCGCCGACATCGATGCCGACAGCGTATATCATGCGGCGGCCCATAACTGGGCCACGCCGTCATAGGCGCGGATGACACTATCCGCGGTCAACAACGTGCAGGCCAAGCGCCGCGCCTGGGCGATGAGCATTCGATCGAAGGGATCGTCGTGGCGCCACGCCAGCGCGCCGGCCGACTCCGCGTCCACTGGGAGAATCGGTGCTTCGTGGAACCCGTTGGCGCCAATCGCGGCCACCGCCGAGCCTTCGAACTCCAACTTGTTCAGCCGCCGCTTGATGGCGATTTCCAACACCGACACCGCGCTGACAAAGACCTGGTTGGCGGGGTCCGTGATCAGCGCGCTGGCATTCGCGCTCAATCCAGGATCCTGCCTGTCCCACCAGAGGAAGACATGCGTATCGAGCAGCAGGTTCAATCTTTCCTGCCCTCGAACAGGCGCTCGATGGCGGGATCAGGTGCATCGAAATCCGCGGCGAGGCGGCGGATGCGCATGGCGTTGGCGGGGCTGCGCGCCACGCCCCGAAAGGCGATCGGAACCAGCCTCGCCTGCGGCACGCCGTTCTTGGCGATAATGATCTCCTCACCGGCGGCGGCACGGGCGACCAAGCCGGAAAGCCGCGTCTTGGCCTCATAGAGACTGACGAACTGGGGCACGAGAGCCTCCTTGACCGGGTCGACCAGTAACGGCAACGCCGCCGTTGGTCAAGCTGGTCAGGGCTGATCATCCAAGTGGTTCCGCTGCGCCGGATCGCCCCACCCCCCGCCGCCGCCGGAGAGGATGTGGAACACGCTGCCGGGTGGCACCGCGACGCCGACCTCCTTGCTGCGCAGCTTCCGCGCGGCCAAGCCGGGGGCGAGCAGGGCGTAATCGTGCGGCGCCCCGTCCTGCCCGCCCAGGATGCCGCGGGCGCCGTGGACCACGCCTTCCCCGGCAGTGTTGGCGAGGGCCGGTTCCTCGGTTTCCACCCGCAGCCGCATCTCCGCGCCCAAGCCGCCCCGAAAGCGCCCGTCGCCCCCCGAGCCGGAGCGATACTCGTGGGTTTCGAAGAACAGCGGAAAGCGGCTTTCCGCGACTTCCAGGCTGCCGAACTTGATCCCGCCGGCCGAGTGCCACTCGCCGATCGTCGAATAGCCATCGCCCGCCGCCGAGGCGCCCCCGCCGGGACGGGCCTGGAACATGTGCCAGATGAAGCGCCGGCCGTTGCGCGGGTCGCGTCCGGCGAGCGCGATGCGCAGCCGCCGTCCCCACCCGCCCATCGCCCGCTCCGGGCAGGCCGGCGCCAGGGCGACGATCACCGCCTCGATGATCTCGTTCGCGCAGTGGCTCGTACACATCGTCACCGGCGCGCCCTCCTCCGCCCAGACGATGGTTCCGGGCCGGGCGCGCACATGAAGCGGGCGGAACGCGCCCGCGTTGCGCGCCATGTCCGGATCGAGCAGGAAGGCGAAGGCCATGCTCACCGCCGACTGCATGTTGGCGTGCGAGGAGTTGACGAAGCCTGTCGCCTGTGGGTCCGAGTCCGTCAGATCGACCGTGACCTCGCCCGCGTGGACCGCGCAGCGGGCGCGGACGCGTATGTCGCTGCGGCCGAACCCGTCGTCGTCGAGCAGGGCCTCTCCCGTATAAACCCCCTCGGTCCAGGACGCGACGATGCGCCGGGCGCGACGCTCGGCTGCGTCGAGCATGGCCTCGACCGCCGCACGGAGCACACGCTCGCCATAGGAGGCGATCACCGCGCCAAGCCGCTGCTCGCCCAGCCGCGCCGCGCCGATCTGTGCCGCCAGATCGCCGCGGAAATCGCGTGGATGGCGCACGTTCAGCGCCAGCATCGCGAGCAAGTCCTCGCGCAGCGCGCCATTGTCGGTGAGGCGGATGGGCGGGATGCGCAGCCCTTCCTGAAAAATCTCGGTGGCCGCCGGGTTGTAGGCGCCATGCGTGCTGCCGCCGATATCGCTGTGGTGAGCGCGCACCACCGACCAGAACATCAGCCCCTCGGGGCCGAACACCGGCACACAGATGGTCAGGTCCGGCAGGTGGCTGCCGCCCCGGTACGGATCGTTCATCAGGTAGACATCGCCCGTCCGAGGATTTGGGAACGCCTCGGCGACGGCGCGTGCCGCCCAGGGCATGGCGCCGACATGGACGGGAATGTGGTCCGCCTGCGCCACCAGCCTGCATTGCGCATCGATCAGTGCGGTGGAGAAGTCGCGGGAGGAGTTCAGGATCTGGGAATAGGCGGTGCGCAGCATCGCCTCGCCCATCTCCTCGGCGATGGCATTCAGCCGGTTTTGCAGCACGGCGACGGTGATCGGGTCCATGGCGCGATCCTGAGAGAGGCGAGCCGCCGGCTCAAGGTGCGGCACGATGCCGTGTCCGTTTTCTTCCTGCCGCACGGCCGGGTAAACCGGCGCTGATGCGGCTCCTTGTCCCGCTCCGCGATCCTTCCGTTGCGCTCCTCTGGGGCGGGCTGTCGCTGTCGGCGATCGGCGACCAGCTCTACATGGTCGCGATCGTGTGGATCGCCGTCGGGCTGCTCGGCGCCTGGGCCGGGTATCTGCCGGCGCTGGGCGCCGCGATGGTGCTCGCGACCGCACTGTTCGCCGGCTGCTGGGCCGACCTGGTTGAGCCCCGGCCAGCAATGATTGCGGCGGACGTGGTGCGGGCCGCCGCACTCGGGCTGGCGGTCGCCGAGTGGAGTCTGCGGGGCCATGTCTCGGTCGCCACCCTGGTGGGCCTAACCGTCATCCTGGCGGCCGGCCAGGCCGTGTTCCGGCCGGCGCTGCAAGGAATGCTGGCGCCACTGGTCGGCGTGCCGTCGCGACTGCCGGCAACCAATGCCCTGCTGGATACGACGGACCGGATCGCGCGGCTCCTGGGGCCGGGTCTGATCGCGGCGCTAGGGACCGTACTGCCCGCCAGACATTTCCTATCGCTGGACGCGGCCAGTTTCGTTGCGTCCGCGCTGGTGGTCATGGCGATCGGCCGCCTGCGCAAGCTGCCGCCATTGCGCCGTGCCGGCGCGGGGGAGGCCTTTCGCGATTCGGTCCTGCGAGGGTTCCGCGCCGTTGCCGCTCACAAGCTGCTGGCGCTGGAGCTGCGGGTCAGCGGCGCGCTGAATGGCGCCTGGTACGCCATCGTGTTCCTGGGGCTGCCGCTGGCGATCAACCGGCTGGGAACCAGCGCCGGGCTGGGGGCGTACGGGCTGGTCATCTCCGCCTATGGCAGCACCAACCTGCTCGCGACGCTGCTGATCGGCAGCCGTGGGATGCCGGCCAATCCGGGGCGGATGGTGTTCGGCGGCAATCTGGTCATGGGGATCGGGATGCTGCTGATGGCGGCCACGGCCATGGCTTCATTGGGGCCGCACGCGACGGTGTTGGGATTCGCCGCTGCTGCGTGCGTCGGGGCCATCGGCGGCCCGATGCACGACATTCCAGTAGCAGTCCTTCGGCAGACCGAGCTGGTGCGGGAGGACGTGGCGGCGGCAGTGCGGGCCTCGCTGGTGGTCAACAACGCAGGGACGCTGATCGCCATGGCGGCGGTGCCGGCTGCGTATGCGGTGCTGCCGCTGGCGGCGGTGATAACCGGCTGCGCCGCGATCATTCTCGCAATCGGGTTGTTCGGGATCAGCCGATTCCCGAGCCGCGGGCCGGCCGGGACGATGATCGCCGGCCTTGAAAACAGAGGTCCATCAGGACAGCAACCCCGCCGCTCCCAGAAGCGCGGCGGCGCCCAGGACGATGAGCGGGTGCAGCCGCGTGGCCAGGAATAGCGCGGTCGCGACCGCGATCAGCGCGGCGCCGCGCCAGTCCTGCGCGGTGGTCCGCACCAGCAGGGCCGCGCCGGCCATGACCAGGCCGGCGGTGACGGGCATGATCCCCGCCTGCACCATCCTCCGCCACGGCCGATCCCGCAGCCGATGCCAGGCGGAGGCGCAGAGGAAGGTCAGCGCCGAGGAGGGTGCGCACAGCGCCCCAGTCGCGATCAGGGCACCGGGCAGCCCCGCGACCCGCATCCCGATCAGCGCCGAGACCAGCATGTTCGGCCCCGGCGCCGCCTGCGCCAGCGCATAGAGCGACGCGAAATCCCGCGCGCTCATCCAGGGATGCACCTCCACCACTTGGCGCTGCATCTCCGGCAGGATGGAGTTTCCGCCGCCGAACGCGAGGAGCGAGAGCTGGGCGAAGATAGCGGCCAGGCTGCCGAGCGTGCCCATCAGCGCGGCCGAGTCTCGGCCCGCCAGGCGAGCACGATCGAGACGGGCGCGAGCGCCACGATCGCCAGCGGCAGGGGCAGGCGCAGCACCGCGACCGTGCCGAAGGTCAGCAGCGTGATCCCTGCCCCCAAGGGCCGGGCGCACAAGGGGCCGGCGATCCGGCACGCGGTGGCCAGCACCAGCGCCGCCGCCGCCGCTGATAGCCCAGCGAAAGCGTGCTGCACCGCCGGGAGCTGTCCCAGCCGGGCATAGGCAAGCCCCAGCAGGAGCACGATCGACATTGGCGTGGCCATCAGCCCGCCAAATGCCGCGACCGACCCGGCGAGGCCGTGGAACCGCGCCCCGAGCGCGACTGAGAGGTTGATCACATTCGGCCCCGGCAGGAACTGGCACAAACCGAGCAACTCGGTGAACTCGCCCGCGCTCAGCCAGTGCCGCCGCTCGACCACGGTCCGCCGTGCCCAGGGCAGCACGCCTCCAAAGCCGCACGCGCCGATTGCAAGGAATCCGAGGAACAGGGCCAATAGGCTGGGCGGAGGCGTCATCGCACCGGTGTAGCGCGGGTCCACAGGGGCTGGATACCGCGCCGGCGCAGGCGGAGGCCCTTCCGCTTTGATGGGTTTGTCTGTATGCATACGCCCGCTGGACCCGTAGCTCAGTTGGATAGAGCGTCGCCCTCCGAAGGCGAAGGTCGCACGTTCGAATCGTGTCGGGTCCGCCACACCCAAATCCTAAGCCAGCGCCGAGTCGTCGCGCATTTGGCGCGGAGTCGGGTTAACTCTTTCTTAACCCCCTATTCGTATTTTGTTCTTGCACGCCGCTCGCGGCAGGCAAGAGGTGTACTAGATGAGTCGGACAAGTCCCAGTACCGAATGTGCCAGGATCGTGACTTGCACGCCGCGTCACGACGCATGAGACTGTGCCATGAGGCGAGATTTCCTTCCATCGCAGGGTGGCGAAGGCGCTGCCGATGGGGAATTCACGCGCTGCTCGCGCATCAGTCCGGGTGCTCGCGTTCGGCGCCAATTCGCCACACATTTTCCACGCTGGGTTCGCTTATCTTGCAAGCCGGGGGGATCGTCCAACGTTCTTCTCAGGAGGTCTCTATGATTCGCTTGTCCGGACGCTGCGGTGCCGTTTGGAGAAGAAAAACTTACCGCGACGCGCCCCGGCTCGGCTACGCTCGGGCATATCTTGTGGTGAGGTAAACTGTGGCATCCAAACGCATGGAGCTGCCGATGCAGCCGGTGGACGACATCTTCAGCGCCTACGCCCGCGGCTATGAGGCGCATCGCGAAGCGGAGATGACGCTGGCCGAGTATCTCGAGGGATGCCGGACCGACCCGATGATGTACGCCAGCGCGACGGAGCGGCTGCTGGCGGCGATTGGCGAGCCCGAGATGGTGGACACCTCGAAGGACGCCCGCCTTGGCCGGATCTTCATGAACCGGACCATCCGCGTCTATCCGGCGTTCGACGAGTTCTACGGCATGGAGGAGACGATCGAGCGGATCGTCGGCTTCCTGCGCCACGCCGCCCAGGGCTTGGAGGAGCGCAAGCAGATCATGTATCTGCTCGGCCCGGTGGGCGGCGGCAAGTCGTCGCTGGCCGAGCGCATCAAGGCGCTGATGGAGGTCCATCCGATCTACGTGCTGAAGGCCGGCGACCAGGTCAGCCCGGTGTTCGAAAGCCCGCTCGGCCTGTTCAACCCCGAGCGGATGGGCGCGGTCCTGGAGGACCGCTACGGCATCCCCCGCCGGCGCCTGACCGGGCTGATGAGCCCATGGTGCCTCAAGCGGCTGGACGAGTTCGGCGGCGACATCTCGCGCTTCCGGGTGCAGCGCCTGATGCCCTCGCGCCTGCGCCAGATCGCCGTCGCCAAGACCGAGCCAGGCGACGAGAACAACCAGGACATCTCCTCGCTGGTGGGCAAGGTCGATATCCGCAAGCTGGAGCTGCACGCGCAGAACGACCCCGACGCCTACAGCTACTCGGGCGGCCTCAACCGCGCCAACCAAGGCATTCTTGAGTTCGTCGAGATGTTCAAGGCGCCGATCAAGATGCTGCACCCGCTGCTGACGGCCACGCAGGAGGGGAACTACATCGGCACCGAGAATATCGGCGCCATCCCGTTCTCCGGCATCATCCTCGCCCACTCCAACGAGGCGGAATGGCAGAGCTTCAAGAACAACCGGAATAACGAGGCCTTCATCGACCGGATCTACGTTATCAAGGTTCCCTATTGCCTGCGCGTGACGGAGGAGATCCGGATTTACCAGAAGCTTCTCGCCGGCAGCGAGCTGTCGGAGGCGCCCTGCGCTCCGGCCACCCTGGAGATGCTGGCCCGGTTTTCAGTGCTCTCGCGGCTGAAGCGCCACGAGAACTCCACCGTGTACGCCAAGATGCGGGTCTATGACGGCGAGAGCCTGAAGGAGACCGACCCCAGGGCGCGCAGCCTGCAAGAGTACCGCGACGCCGCCGGCGTGGACGAGGGCATGGACGGCGCCTCCACCCGATTCGCCTTCAAGGTGCTGGCCGCCACCTTCAACCACGACACCACCGAGGTGGCGGCTGACCCCGTCCACCTGATGTACGTGCTGGAGCAGTCGATCCGGCGCGAGCAGCTCCCCGCCGAAACCGAGAAACGTTACCTGGAATTCATCAAAGGGGAGCTTGCGCCGCGCTACGCTGAGTTCATCGGCAACGAGATCCAGAAGGCCTATCTGGAGTCCTACAACGACTACGGGCAGAACCTCTTCGACCGCTATGTGGCCTATGCCGATGCCTGGATCGAGGATCAGGACTACAAGGATCCCGACACTGGGCAGTTGCTCAACCGGGAGCTGTTGAACCAGGAGCTGACCAAGATCGAGAAGCCCGCCGGCATCGCGAATCCGAAGGATTTCCGCAACGAGGTGGTCAAGTTCTCGCTGCGGGCGCGGGCCGCGAACGCCGGGAAGAACCCGTCCTGGACCAGCTACGAGAAGCTTCGGGAGGTGATCGAGCGGCGCATGTTCTCCCAGGTGGAAGAGCTGCTCCCGGTCATCAGCTTCGGCTCGAAGAAGGACAGCGAGACGGAAAAGAAGCACGAGGACTTCGTGAACCGCATGGCCGAGCGCGGCTATACGGAACGCCAGGTCCGGCGGCTGGTGGAATGGTATATGCGCGTCAAGCAGGCCGGGTGAGCCTGCTCCCCTGAGGAACGAGGACGGACAGGCTCAATGCAGATCATCGACCGTCGCCTCAATCCTGGCGGCAAGAGCCTCGCCAACCGGCAGCGGTTCATCCGCCGTGCCAAGTCGCTGATCCGTAAGGCGGTGCATGAAAGCACCGCCAACCGGAGCATCAAGGACGCGGATGAGGCCGGCGAGGTCTCGCTGCCCGCCCAGGGCGTGCATGAAGCTACCTTCCACCGCGGCCAGTCTGGCGGCATCCGCGACTACCTGCTGCCCGGCAACAAGGAGTATGTGCGCGGCGATACCATTCCCCGCCCACCTTCCGGCGGCGGTGGCTCGGGCTCGGAGGGCAGCCCGGACGGGGAAGGGCAGGACGATTTCCGCTTCGCCCTGTCGCGTGACGAATTCGTGGATCTCTTCCTGGAAGATCTCGAACTGCCCGATCTCGCCAAGCGGCGCGTCGTTGATACCGAGGCGCTGAGCTGGAGCCGCGCCGGCTACTCCGTCACCGGCTCGCCGGCGAACCTCGCGGTCATGCGCACGGTCCGCAACAGCCTGTCGCGCCGGATCGCCCTCAAGCGGCCGAGCGGCGAGGAGCTGGCGCGGCTGCGCGAGGAGATCAGCGCGCTTGCCGAGGACGACCCGAAGCGGACCGAACTGGAAGCAGAGCTGGACCGCAAGCTGCGGCGCTCCAGCCTAATCCCCTACATCGACCCGATCGATGTCCGCTACCGGCGCTTCGAATCCCATCCGAAGCCCGTTGCCCAGGCAGTGATGTTCTGCCTGATGGATGTCTCGGGCTCGATGACCGAGCACATGAAGGATCTGGCGAAGCGGTTCTACGTCCTGCTGTACATCTTCCTGCGCCGGAAGTACAAGAGGGTGGAGGTGGTCTTCATCCGCCATACCCACCAGGCCCAGGAGGTGGACGAGGACACCTTCTTTCATTCGCCGGAGACCGGAGGAACGGTTGTGTCCACCGCGCTTGAGGAGATGCGGCGGGTCATGGCCGAGCGCTACAGCCCGGATTCGTGGAACATCTACGCCGCGCAGGCTTCCGATGGCGACAACACCGCGTCGGACAATGACCGGACAGCCAATCTGCTGACCCAGAGCATCCTGCCCTACTGCCAGTACTACGCGTATCTGGAGGTGGGCCGCGATTCCGAGCATTTCCCGCCCGGCTTCATCCGCCGCGACAGCGACCTGTGGCAGACCTACACCGAGATCTGCCGGACGGGTGCGCCGATGGCGATGCGCAAGGTCAGCCACCGTCGCGACATCTATCCCGTCTTCCGCGAGCTGTTCGCTCGCAAGCAGGCCCCTGCCGGAGCCGAAAGCCCATGAATTACGTCAACCACGACGCCGTTCGCCCGCTGTTCGAAGGCGCCGACTGGGAGTTCTCCACCGTCCAGCGCGCCTTCAACGCGATCGAGGCGGTGGCGCTCGGCGAGCTTGGCCTCGACGTTTATCCCAACCAGATCGAGGTTATCAGCGCCGAGCAGATGCTCGACGCCTATTCCTCGGTCGGGATGCCGCTGTTCTACAAGCATTGGTCGTTTGGCAAGCACTTCGCCCGCCACGAAGGGCTATACCGCGCCGGTATGCAGGGGCTTGCCTACGAAATCGTCATCAATTCCAACCCGTGCATCTCCTACATCATGGAGGAGAATACGGCGACGATGCAGGCGCTGGTGATCGCCCACGCCGCGTTCGGGCATAACCACTTCTTCAAGAACAACTACTTGTTCCGCCAGTGGACGGATGCCGACGGCATCCTGGACTACCTCGACTTCGCCAAGGGCTATATCGCCAAGTGCGAGGAGAAGCATGGCGAGGCGGCGGTCGAGCGGCTGCTGGACTCCGCGCACGCCCTGATGAGCCAGGGGGTGCATCGCTATCCGCGCCGCCGCAGTGCGGACCTGCGCTCGGAGGAACGCCGGGAGCGGGAGCGGCGCGAGCACGAGGAGCGCGTGTTCAACGACCTATGGCGCACCGTGCCAGCCAAGGCCGCGTCGAAGCGGGACAAGACCGTGGAAGAGCGGCGGCGCGCCCTGCTCCAGTTGCCCCAGGAGAACATTCTATTCTTCCTGGAAAAGACCGCCCCGCGCCTGGCGCACTGGCAGCGCGAGGTGCTGCGCATCGTGCGGCATGTGGCGCAGTACTTCTACCCGCAGACCCAGACGAAGGTGATGAACGAGGGCTGCGCCACCTTCGTCCACTACAAGATCATGAACCGCCTGCACGAGAAGGGGCTGCTGACCGACGGATCAATGGTCGAGTTCCTGCGCTCCCACACCAACGTGGTGTTCCAGCCGGAGTTCGACGATCCGCGCTATTCCGGCATCAACCCCTACGCGCTCGGCTTCGCGATGATGCAGGACATCGAGCGGATCTGCACCGAGCCGACCGCCGAGGACCAGCACTGGTTTCCCGCCATCGCGGGGCGGGGTGATTCGATGGCCGTGCTGCGCGACTGCTGGGCCAATTACCGCGACGAGAGCTTCATCCTCCAGTTCCTCAGCCCGCGCCTAATCCGCCAGCTCGGCCTTTTCCACGTCGTGGACGACGCCGACGAGCCGACCTTGCGGGTGGAGGCGATCCACGATGAGCGCGGCTACCGCAAGATCCAGCGCGCGCTCGCCCGGCAATACGACATCGCCTGGTCGGTGCCCGACATCCAGGTGATGGATGTCGATCTCGCCGGCGACCGGCGGTTGATCCTGCATCATCGCGCGCTGAACCGCGTTCTGCTCGATGAGCGCGACGCGCGCCTCACCTTGCAGCACCTGGCCGACCTCTGGGGCTACGACGTCGTGATGCGCGAGGTCGATCCGGTGAGCGAGGCGGTGCTCAAGGAACATGCCGCATCGCCGCGGCCAGGGTTGCTTCCCCCGGCCGCCTGAGACGCCACAGCTTGACCGGACTGGATCGGCCCCTTAGCTGCGCGGCCATGCACCTGCCCCCGCACGACGAGATCATCCGGCCGGAGTGGATCGACTCCAACGGCCACATGAATCTCGCCTATTACATCGTGGTGTTCGACCGCGCGCTGGACGTGGCGTTCGAGGCGCTGGACATCGGCACGGACTACCGCCGGCGCACCGGCAACTCCTCCTTCGCCGCCGAGACGCACACCTTGTACCGGCGCGAGGTGCGTGAGGGGGACACGGTGCGCGTGACCACGCGCATCCTCGGCGCCGACGCCAAGCGGCTGCATCTTTTCCAAGAAATGACGCACCTTGCCAGCGGAGAAGTTTCCGCCACGCACGAGCAGATGTGCCTGCATATCGACATGGCGACCCGCCGTGTCGCGCCCTGGCCGGCCGACCGGCGGGCGGTGCTGCAAGAAGCGATCCGCGCCGATGCCGCGCTGCCGATCCCCCCGGCGGCCGGACGCCGCATCGCGATGCCGGCCGGCTGAGTCGGCGGGGGCGGGCAAGCAGACCGAGCCGGTCAGCCGGCACAGACTCAAACGCGCTGCCGCCGCAGGGAGGCCATGCGCCGCTGGCGAAGTCCCACCAGCGCGAACACGAAGGCGCCGAGGATCGGCAAGCCGCTCACCCGCATTAGCGCGGCGTCCGCGCCGATCCGGGCGACGGCGTAGCCGACCAGAGTCACCAGCACCGAGCCGATGCCGAAGGCGACGCCGTTTATCAGCCCGAGCGCCATGCCGAGATTGCGCGGCAGCATTCGCTGCACCAGGGCGACGGCTGGCGCGGTCTGGATGTTGAGCAGCGCGTTGGCGGCCAGGAGCAGCGGGATCGAGCCCCGCCCACCCAGCACGAGGAAACCGTAGAGGCACGGCACCGCAAGCAGAAGCGCAAGGACCGATACGGCGAGCGGTCCCACCCGGTCTCCGAGGTATCCGCCAAGATACAGACCCAACACGCTGGCTATCAGGAACGCGGTCACGATCTCGCCGGCGAAGGTGACGCCGCCGCCGCGCGCGGTGATGAGATTCGGCAGGTAGGTCAGGAACGAGGCGCCGACGATGTATTCGAGCGCCGTGCCCGCGACCAGCAGCATGACCCCCAGCCGATCGACGCCGCCGTTCCGGCTGCCCAGCTCCTTGGTCGCGGAGTCGTGGAGCCGCTGGGCCGCACCATCGACGCCTGGCATTACCGCCAAGAGGAACGCAACCGCGCACGCGCCGGGAATCAGCATCCAGAGCGAGCCCCGCGTGCCCTGCGCCTGCACGAGCGCGGCGGCCGCCAGGGGACCGAACGCAAAGCCGATCTGACCGCCGATCTGGAAGATCGAAATGCCGCCAGACCGGCGAGGCCCGCTCAACATCGCCGCGTACTTCCCGGCTTCAGGGTGCATCATGCCCGAGCCCAGCCCGCCCAGCACGATGAGCCCGGCGAGCGTGCCCAGGCCACCGGCGAGCCCGGCGCACGACACGCCGGCCACGGTCAGCGACACCGAGAACGGCAGGAACCACCAGCGCCCTCTCGTGTCGGCATAGGCGCCGAACAGCGGCTGCGTGATGGAGCTGGTCAGATACCAAAGGAAGCCGATCGCGCCTTGATAGGCGGGCGAGAACCCGCGCCCGGTGACGGTGGCGAAGATCAGAAACGGCACCATGCCGGAGTAGAGATCGCTCGCCCCATGCGCGAACGCCGCGACTCCCAGGCCGCGGAGGTTCCATCGGCCAGCGGATTCCAACCTCTCTTGGGTCGCGGCATCGGTCGTCACCTGGCAAGCCCCTCGCCAGCCCTGGCCTTGATCGCGCGGCACACCTGCATGACCATACGCTGCGCGCAGCGTCGCGTGCATAGGGAGGAAGGCATGGTGTCGCTGTTCGACCTCACCGGCAAGGTCGCCGTCATCACCGGGTCATCCAGGGGGATCGGCCGGGCCATCGCCGAACGCATGGCCGAGCACGGCGCCAAGGTCGTGGTCTCCAGCCGCAAGGCGGACGCCTGCGAGCAGGTGGCGCTCGGCATCCGCGACAAGGGGGGCGAGGCCACGGTCATCCCGTGTCACATCGCGCGCAAGGAAGAGCTGCAACGGCTGGTGGACCAGACCAAGGCGCTCTGGGGCGGCATCGACATCCTGGTCTGCAACGCCGCGGTGAACCCCTATCTCGGCCCCGCCACCGGCGTCACCGACGAGGTGTACGAGCGGGTCATGGGCGCGAACGTGCGCAGCAACTTCTGGCTGTGCAACATGGTGCTGCCGGGGATGGCCGAGCGCGGCGGCGGATCGGTCATCATCATTTCCTCGATCGGCGGCCTGCGCGGCTCCGCCCATCTCGGGCTATATGGCATCTCCAAGGCGGCCGACATGCAGCTCGCGCGCAACATCGCCGTCGAATGGGGGCCGAGCAACGTCCGCGCCAATGCCATCGCGCCTGGTCTGGTCCGCACCGATTTCGCGCGCGCCCTGTGGGAAGACCCCGAACTCTACCGCAAGCGCACCAAGGGTACGCCGCTTCAGCGCATCGGCGAGCCCGACGAGATCGCCGGCGCGGCGGTGTTCCTGGCCGCCAAGGCCGGCAGCTTCCTCACCGGCCAGACAATCGTGATCGACGGCGGCACCACGGCGGGGACGGTCGCTTCAGAGGACTGACCGCCACCCGCCAAACGCCCCTTTACTCCCCGCGCGCCTCGTATTCGCGCGCGAACTCTGGATCGAAGATCCGCCCTATGTCGTAGCGGTTGATGCCGATATCGGCGAGTTCGCGATCCGACATGGAGGACAGTTCGTGCTGCACCGCCCTATGGCGCAATGCTTCGCTCAGGGCACGCCGGAACGAGGCAAGGCGCTCCGCCCAACCAGGCCGGCGCCGCGGGAAGACAGGCTCGTAGTCGGCATCATCCCAGGTGCTGTGGTAGGACAGCATCTCCGGAAGCTTGAAGGCCACCGCCTGTTTGGAAGTTTGAACGCTCATGGGTGTTATCCCCCACAACGATGCGCCCTGGGTCCGGCGCGGTGTCCGCACGGCAACGCGTCCTCAGGGTCTGCCGCAGTGCAACATAGGATTGATTCGCCTTCGCGTCATTGCGAATTTTCATTGGCCGACATGCGAGTGTGACATGCTGATTGTCCGCAATGTGGCCCCTAGGCCACAGAAGGCAGGAAGGGCATGACGACCCAAAACACTTATGCCGAGCGCCTGGCCGCGTTGCGGGCGGAGATGGCGCGGCAGGGCCTAGATGGCTTCATCGTGCCGCGCGCCGACGAGCATTTGGGAGAGTATGTTCCCCCCTGCGCCGAGCGCCTGGCCTGGCTCACCGGCTTCACCGGCAGCGCCGGCTTGGCTTGCGTGTTGGCCGACCAGGCCGCCGTGTTCACCGATGGCCGATACGTCCTGCAACTGGAGCAACAGACCGACGGGACGGTGTGGGAACGGCGGCACATCACCGAGGAGCCGCCTCCCGCTTGGCTCGCCCTCCATGCCCCGGCGGGCGCGCTGATCGGCTATGATCCGATGTTGCTGAGCGAGGAAGGACTTGGCCGCTATACCGAGGCGGGACTGCGCATGGAGCCGGTCTCCCGCAACCCGCTCGATGCGGTCTGGACTGACCGGCCGGCACCCCCGCGCGCCAAGGCGCGGGCGCATCCGCTCCGCTTCGCGGGCCGCGAGTCGGCCGACAAGCGCGGGGAGATCGCCGCGCTATTGCGGTCCGCCCGCCAGAGCGCCGCGATTCTCACCGACCCGGCTTCGATCGCCTGGCTGTTGAACATCAGGGGGGACGATGTTCCGTTCACCCCATTCGCGCTCGGCTTCGCCATCCTGCACGACGATGGGCGGACGGAGCTGTTCATGGACGCCGCCAAGCTCGACGACACGGTTCGCGCCTGGCTTGGCAACGCGGTGAGTCTCGCCGCGCCCGAGGCCTTGGGCCTGGGCATCGCCCGCCTCCGGGGCCGGGTTCGCATCGACCCTGCCGGCTCGCCCGTCTGGTTCGCCCAGCAAGTGCGGGCGGCGGGCGCCGAGCCGGTGGCCGGACCCGATCCCTGCTTGCTGGCCAAGGCCTGCAAGAACGAGGTGGAGCAAAGCGGCGCCCGCGCGGCCCACGCGCGCGATGCCATCGCCTTGTGTCGCTTCCTGCATTGGTTGGCGGAGACAGCCCCTTCCGGTACAGCGACCGAGATCTCCGCCGCCGGGCGGCTGCTCGCGCTGCGCGCCAAGCACGCGGAGTTCCAGGGCGAGAGTTTCCCCGCCATTTCCGGGGCCGGCGAGCATGGCGCGGTGATCCATTACCGGGTCACGCCCGACTCGGACCGGCCGATCCGCCCGAACGAGGTCTATCTGATCGACTCGGGCGCCCAGTACCCCGACGGCACCACGGACGTCACCCGCACCATCTGGACCGGCCCCGATACCGCCCCCGCCGAGTTGCGCGCCCGCGCGACCCTGGTGCTGAAGGGTCACATCGCCATCGCCACTCTCGTGTTTCCTCACGGCGTGGGCGGCGCGCACCTCGATGCCTTCGCCCGGCGCGCGCTGTGGCAGGCCGGCCTCGACTACGACCACGGGACCGGGCACGGGGTCGGCAGCTATCTCTCCGTCCACGAAGGTCCGGTCAGCCTGTCGCGCCTCGCCAAGCCCGTGCCGATCGCGCCCGGCATGATCCTGTCGAACGAGCCTGGCCTCTACATTCCCGGCGCCTACGGCATCCGCCTGGAAAACCTGCTTCTGGTCCAGCCTGCCACTCTGCCCGGCGCGGCCAAGCCCTTCCTGCGCTTCGAGACGCTGACCCTGGCACCCTTCGACCGAGGGTTGATCGATCCCACGCTGCTCGACGCGGCGGAACTCGCCTGGCTCAACGTCTATCACGCCCGCGTCGCCGCCGAAGTCGGGCCGGCGCTCGACACCGCCGCGCGGCCCTGGCTTGAGGCCGCCTGCGCGCCCCTGGAACGCAGCGGATATCCGGGCTAGCTTCCGTCGGCGCAGCTATCCGGGCTGGCCCTGACCGCTGCCGCCGCGCAGGGCCGATCGCATCCCGCATCGCGGCAGGCCCGCGCCATTCAAAACACAATGGCGGGATGCCGGTCTCGCCAAAGCAGGGGGGCTAAGCGATGACATCTCTATCGGCATTGACACGCCGTCATGCGCTGCTCGGCGTCGCCGGGTCGATCCTGATTCCCGCCGCAGCGGCGCGCGCGGCGCCGGTGCGCGGCGTCACCGACACGGAAATCGTTATCGGCACTATGACCGACCTCTCGGGCGTGACCGCCGTGCAGGGGACGAACAATGCCAACGCCATGCGCCTGGCATTCGACGAAGCCAACGCGAGGGGAGGCGTCCACGGCCGCAAAATCAAATTCATTGTGGAGGACAACCAGTACCTGGTTCCCAAGGCGGTTCAGGCCATGAACAAGCTGCTGAACCGCGACAACATTTTCTTCGCGCTCGGCAACGGCGGCACGCCCATGAATCAGGCGGTGATGCCGACCATGTTCGAGCAAGGTGTTCCGAACGTCTTTCCGCTGACTTGCGCGCGTTCCATGTACGAGCCGTTCCACCGGCTCAAATTCGGCCAGTTCGCCTCGTACTATGACCAGATGCGCGCCGGAGTGAAATATTTTGCGGAAAGGAAGGGCAAGAAGACGATCGGCGCGATGACGCAGGACACAGACTACGGGAGGGATGTCCTGGCCGGGGCAGCGGCGCAACTCGGGGCCATGGGCATGAGGATGGCCGCGGCGACCGAGCACAAGCCGACGGACACCGATTTCAACGCCGCCGTCACCAAGTTGCGTCAGGCCGGCTGTGACCTGGTCGTGATGGGCACCATCGTGCGGGACACCACCATCATCCTTCAGACGGCCCGCAAAGTCGGCTGGGATGCCGAGTTCATGGGCAATTTCGCGACCTATTCCACTGCCGTTGCCGAGGTGCCGGGCGGCGCGGCCGAGGGCTTCTATTCCATGGCGCCGGGACTCTATGCCTACCCGGATGACCCGCGCCCGGCGGTGCGGGACTTCACCGCCAAATACAGGAAGACCTATGGATTGGACGTGAACTATCTGGGGGAGGCAGGCTACTCGGCGGCGACCTTCGTGCTCGCGGCCTTGGAAAGGGCCGGTCGTGACCTGACACTGGACAGCTTCATCGCGGCACTGGAGAGCATGAAGGATTGGCGGGACATCTTCGGCTCCCCGCCGCTCAGCTTGAGCGCCACCAATCACCATGCCTCCAACCAGTCTTTCCTGTCGGTGATTCGCAACGCCCGCTGGGTGCCCGTGGAGGCGGAGCCGCTCAGCTACTAACCCGCCTTTCTTGGCTCCGTCGCTGCAGCGGTGCTGCGGCGGATGCCGGGCGCCAGGGCCGGATGGGCTTCGATCGGATGCACCACGGGCCGACCAGTCTGCCCAGAAAATCCGGCGAGCCAGCAGACGTTCCGGGGGCCAGCGTGAGAGGCAGGGAGACGCACCATCCGCGCTCGGGCTTGCCGGATGCGCGGCATCGCCGCTAGGTGTCCACACGGCGGCGGCACCGGAGCGGGCGCCGAGCGTTCCTGTTCATTCTTGAGGGAGGCGGCGCATGACGCTCGATGCCAGCACGCGCGATGCCCTGCGCGGGGTTTCCACCGCCACGGTCACGACGATCCTGCTGAAGAAGGGCCTGCGCAACGTCTGGATGCGGGGCACCCGCCCGCTCCGCCCCGACCAGCCGCGCCTGGTGGGACCGGCCTTCACGATGCGCTTCATCCCCGCCCGCGAAGACCTCGCGACCCCGGAATCCTGGTCCTCGCCGCGCTCCACGCGGGCCGCCATCGAAGACATGCCGGAGGGGTGCATCACCGTCGTTGACGCCATGGGTGTCACCGATTCCGGCATCTTCGGCGACATCCTGTGCGGGCGGATGCGGCGGCGGGGCGTCTCGGCGTTGGTGACGGATGGGGCGGTGCGCGACCTGGCGGGGGTGCTCGCGACCGATCTCCCCGTCTGGTGCGCCGCCGCGGCCGCGCCCCCCTCCGTCGCGGCCTTGACATTTACCAATTGGCAAGAGCCGATCGGCTGCGGCGGGGTGGCGGTGTTTCCGGACGACGTGATCCTGGCCGACGCGGACGGCGCGGTGGTCATCCCGCGCGCCTTCGTCGATGAGGTCGCGAAGGAAGGCCCGGAGCAGGAGCGCCTGGAAGCCTGGATCATGCAGGAGGTGGATCGCGGCGCACGCCTGCCCGGTCTCTATCCGCCCAATGCCGAGACACGGGCGCGCTACGAGGCCAGCCACCGGCCATGACGCTGCAGGAACTATAACGAGTTAACCAGGATGTAAGCATGGTCACGGCGCTGCGACTCGTATGCGCCGGGCTCTCCGCACATATTTGTCTCCCGGAACTGCTGAGGAGCAGGCCCATGACCGTTTTGCAACACGATACCAGGGAAACGGCACGTATGCTCATCAAGCGCCACGGCTTGCGGGCGCAGGCTATCGCGCTTGAACGCGTGCAGGAGATGCGGCTCCAGGGAGACACCGCCGGGCTGGACCGCTGGCAGGCGATCTATGCCGCGATCTGCGACCTGCGCCGCTCGGCCGGCCAGCGTGTCGGACCCGAGGAGCTGCACGACTACCGCTGCTGACCCATGCGCACTCGCGCCTGGCCCTCGCGCCGGGCGCGTGCCATGCTCGTCCGAGACCGGGAGACGGGCATGAGCCACGAGAGTCTGATTCGGGATCAATTCACGCGCCAGGCAACACCGTTCAGCACCGCGCCAGCTATATCGGACGAGCAGGCGCTGCGGATGATGCTGGACGCCGCGCGGCCTACGCCGCACGACACCGTGCTCGATCTCGCCTGCGGGGGCGGGTTGATCGTCTGTGCCTTCGCCCCGCGTGTCCGGCACGCCACGGGGATCGACCTCACCCCGGCGATGCTGGCCCGCGCCCGAGACTTGGCGGCCGAGAAGAAGCTGGACAACGTGAGCTGGCACGAGGGGGACGTCCGCGCGCTCCCTTGGCCCGACGCCGCGTTCAGCATTGTCGTGACCCGCTTCTCGCTCCACCACCTGACCGACCCCTTGCGCACAGTGCGCGAGATGGCGCGCGTGTGCCGGCCTGGCGGGCGGGTCGTGGTGGCCGACATGTACGCCTCGGAAGACCCGGACAAGGCGGCGGCCTGGAACCGGCTGGAGGTGCTGCGCGACCCCTCGCATGTCCGCAGCCTGAGCCTGACGGAGCTGAAGGCTCTGTTCCCCGCCGCCGGCCTGCCCGCGCCAGAGGTGACATTCTACGAGCTGCGCAGCGACGTGGACAGCCTGCTCGCCCGTTCGTTCCCCAACCCAGGCGACGAGCAGCGGATCGTCGCCCTATTTGCGGCCCAGGCGGAGCGGGACAGCATGGGAATCGAGGTGCGGTCCGACAATGGGAGGCTCCGCTACGCCTACCCGGTCGCTATCTTGGCATCAACGCGCCCGTAGCGGGAGCTTGACGCTGGCAGCCTGGCCGGGGACGGTGCCGCCCATGACCAGTTCCCTCGACATTCATCGCAGCCTGCTCGCCATCGACACGCATATAGACATCCCCTGGCCCGACGGCCCGGACCCATTTGACGAGACACGCCGTAGGGTCGATCTGCCCAAGATGCTGCGCGGGGGCATCGCCGCAGGGTGCTTCGCCGCCTACGTGCCGCAGGCGCCCCGCACGGCCGAGAACGAACAGGCGGCCTACGCGCGTGTCCTGGCGATGCTGGAGACGATCCAGGCCATGGCGCGCTCCGAGCGCGGCCTGACGATGGTACTGGCCACCACCGCCGATGCGATCGAGGCGGCTTGGCGCGATGGGGTGGTGGGCATCATGCCGGCGGTGGAGAACGGCTTCGCGATGGGCACCGACCTATCCCGCTTGGCGCGCTTCCGGGCGTTCGGCGCCCGCTACCTGACGCTCACCCACAACGGCCACAACGCGCTGGCCGACTCCGCGCAGGCGCGCGCCGATTTCGGCGACGCCGAGGCCGAGCATGGCGGGCTCTCGGCGTTGGGGCGCGCGGCTATCGCCGAGCTGAACCGGCTGGGTATGCTGGTCGATGTCGCGCATGTCTCCCGCGCCGCCATGATGCAGGCCGCCGCGTGCTCGCGGACCCCGATCGTCTCCACCCATTCCTGCATCCGCGCCCTGTGCGACCACCCCCGCAACCTTGATGACGAGCAGCTCGACGTGCTCCGCGACGTGGGCGGGGTGGTGCAGGTCACGGCGGTTTCCGCGTTCATCAAGGCCGGCGCGAAGCCGGACCAGGTGGGGGTGGCCGACTTCGTGGATCATATCGACTACGCGGTGCGCCGGATCGGCGTGGAGCATGTCGGGATCTCCTCGGATTTCGACGGCGGCGGCGGGTTCGCCGGATGGCACGACGCCGGCGAGAGCCCGAACCTGACCGCCGAGCTGCTCCGGCGCGGCTATGGGCGGCGTGAGCTTTCGCTGCTATGGGGCGGCAACTTCCTGCGCGTGCTGCGCCGGGCGGAGGGGCTTGCCGCATGAGCCGCCAAGCGCGCCTGCCTGACGGCACCCTCGTTCCCGCGCTTGGCCAGGGAACATGGCATATGGGCGAGCGGAAGGGCGCCGCCCGGGCCGAGATCGCGGCCCTGCGGCTCGGCCTGGACCTCGGCTTGACGCTGATCGACACGGCCGAGATGTATGGCGAGGGCGGGGCCGAGACGATCGTGGGCGAGGCGATCGCTGGGCGACGCGACGAGGTGTTCCTGGTCAGCAAGGTCTATCCGCACAACGCCTCGGCCAACGGCATCCCCGCTGCCTGCGCCCGCAGCCTCAAGCGGCTGCGCACCGATCGCCTTGATCTCTACCTGCTGCACTGGCGCGGGCGCTTCCCGCTGGCAGAGACGGTGGCGGCGTTCGAGGCGCTGCGCGCGGCGGGGCAGATCCGGTTCTGGGGCGTGTCGAACCTGGATGTCGAGGACATGGAAGAGCTTCAGGGTGTGCCGGGGGGCGGCACCTGCGCAGCGGACCAGGTGCTCTACCATCCGGGCGCGCGGGGGATCGAATTCGATCTGCTGCCCTGGTGCCGGGACCGGAACCTGCCGGTGATGGCCTATTCCCCACTCGGGCAGGGCGGCCTGCTCCGTTCCCGCGCTTGGCCAGGGAACATGGCATATGGGCGAGCGGAAGGGCGCCGCCCGGGCCGAGATCGCGGCCCTGCGGCTCGGCCTGGACCTCGGCTTGACGCTGATCGACACGGCCGAGATGTATGGCGAGGGCGGGG
>DATFDN010000077.1:0-4820 GCA_035252035.1 Acetobacteraceae bacterium
ATGGCCGAACCTGTCTACAAAATGATCGAGCTGGTCGGAACCTCGCAAGACAGTATCTCGGACGCGATCGAGAATGCCATCGAGCGTGCCGCCGCCACCATCCGCCAGCTTAGCTGGTTCGAAGTCACGCAAATGCGCGGCCAGATCGGCGACAACGCGATCAAGCAGTACCAGGTCACGCTGAAGGCCGGCTTCGCACTCGAAGACCAATAGCGGCGTGGGGTGTCGGGCGGCGGACCTAGAAGCGGTCTGGTTCGCCGCCATGCGACGGGGCGACTGGTCCGCCGCCTGGGCAGTGAACGACGAGGTTCTGGCGCGTCGCGACACGCCGCCCGATGACCCGCGCCTGCCCTATCATCGGCGCCATGTCTGGGACGGCCGCCCTTTTTATGGCCGCCCCGTGTTGGTCCGCTGCTATCATGGTCTCGGCGACACGCTGCAATTCCTCCGCTACCTCTCTCCGCTCCGCGCCCGCGCCGCCTCTGTCACCCTGGAGACGCAGGCCGCCCTGATCCCGCTCTTGCGCGGACACCAGCCGATTGCCTTCGACCCCGCCGCCCCGAGCCCGCCCTCGGCGTGCGACATCGAGATCATGGAACTTGGCCACGCGCTGCGCCTGCCTCCCGACGCCGTGCCGCCACCCTACCTCGCCCCTCCTCCCATCGCGGGAGGGGGCCGGAAGGAGGGAGCACGCCCGCTCATCGGCCTTTGCGCTCAAGCCGGCGATTGGGACAGGGAGCGCTCCATCCCCCTCCCGCTGCTCGCCGGCGCTCTCCCGCCTGGCACCCGCCCCGTGCGCCTGCAACCGGACGGTGCCGACGCGCTGCCGTGGGCCAATCCCGGTCCGCTCGGCGACCTCGCCGAGACTGCCGCGCTGGTCTGCTCGGTCGATCTGGTTATCACCGTGGACACCATGATCGCCCACCTTGCCGGCGCGCTCGGCCGCCCGGCCTGGGTGGTGCTCAAGGCCAACGCGGATTGGCGCTGGATGGAGGGACACAGCACTGCCTGGTACCCGTCCCTCCGCCTCTACCGCCAGCACCGTCCCGGCGATTGGAGCGCGCCGCTCGCCGCGATCAGGCGCGATCTTGTCGCTTCGCCTCCCGCCGGCGCGCGTGCAGGATGAATTCGGTGTAGCCGTTGGGCTGCTCCCGGCCCTTGAACACCAGGTCGCACGCGGCCCGGAACGCCGGCCCATCGAAGCCCGGTGCCATCGGCCGGTAACGCGGGTCAGCGGCATTCTGACGGTCCACCACCGCGGCCATCCGCTTCAGCGTCTCCATCACCTGTTGCTCGCTGGTGATCCCGTGCCTCAGCCAGTTGGCGATGTGTTGGGAGGAGATGCGCAACGTCGCGCGGTCCTCCATCAGCCCCACATCATGGATGTCCGGCACCTTGGAGCAACCCACGCCCTGGTCGATCCAGCGCACCACGTAGCCCAGGATACCCTGGCAATTATTGTCCAGCTCCTGCTGCACGTCCTCGGGCGACCAGTTGGGCCGATCGGCGAGCGGAAGGGTCAGCAGCGCCGAGAGGGGGGCCGGCGCGCGCCCCGCGATCTCCTCCTGCCGGGCCGCCACATCCACCTGATGATAATGCAGCGCGTGCAGGGTCGCCGCGGTGGGCGAGGGCACCCAGGCGGTGTTCGCCCCGGCGCGGGGATGCCCGATCTTCTGGGCCAGCATCTCCGCCATGCGATCTGGCGCCGCCCACATCCCCTTGCCGATCTGCGCCCGTCCGCGCAGCCCGCACGCGAGTCCGATATCGACGTTGCGATCCTCGTACGCCTTGATCCAGTCCGTGTTCCGCATCTCGCCCTTGCGGATCATCGGCCCGGCTTCCATGGACGTGTGGATCTCGTCGCCCGTGCGGTCCAGGAAGCCGGTGTTGATGAACACCACCCGCTCGCGCGCGGCCAGGATGCACGCCTTGAGGTTGGCGGAGGTGCGCCGCTCCTCGTCCATAATCCCCATTTTCAGCGTGTTGCGCGCGAGTCCCAGCATATCCTCCACGCGCGCCAGGATCGTATCCGCGTGCGCCACCTCGTCGCGCCCGTGCATCTTCGGCTTCACAATGTAGATTGAGCCCGCGCGGCTGTTGCCCGGCCCGTTGCCCCGCAAATCATGCATCCCGATCAGCGAGGTCACTGCCGCGTCCAGCATCCCTTCCGGAATCTCTCCCCCCGCGCCATCCAGCACCGCATCCGTGTACATATGGTGCCCGACATTGCGGATCAGCATCAGGCTGCGCCCTGGCAAGCGCAGCGTCCCTCCCCCCGGCGCGCGGTACTCCCGGTCATCGGCGAGCCGGCGCGTCATCATCCGCCCGCCCTTCTCGAACGTGTCCTCCAGCGTGCCCTTCATCAGGCCGAGCCAGTTGCGATATGCGCCCACCTTGTCGGCGGCATCCACGGCGGCGATCGAATCCTCGCAGTCCTGGATGGTCGTCATCGCCGCTTCCAGCACCACGTCGGCGATGCCGGCCTTGTCGTCGCGCCCGATCGGATGCGCGCGGTCGATCACCAGCTCGACATGCAGGCCGTGGTGGCGGAGCAGCACCGCCTCGGGCGCCTCCGGCTCGCCACGGAAGCCGACAAGCTGCCCGGCCTCGCGCAGTCCCGTCCGCACCCCCTCCAGAGACACGAGCAGGCGCCCATGCTCGATCGCATACCCGGTCGCCTCGGCGTGGCTGCCCCGCTCCAGAGGCGCAGCCTCATCGAGGAAGGCACGGGCGCGCGCGATCACGCGGGCGCCGCGCACGGCGTTGTACCCCGGCCCGCGCGCCGCGCCCCCGACCTCCGGGATGGCGTCGGTCCCGTACAGCGCGTCATACAGGCTGCCCCAGCGCGCGTTCGCCGCGTTCAGGGCATAGCGCGCGTTGGTCACGGGCACGACAAGCTGCGGGCCGGCGATGCGGGCGATCTCGGGATCGACATTGGCCGTCGCGATCTCCCCACCGTCCGGCTCCGCTTCCAAATAGCCGATCTCGCGCAGGAACGCCTCGTAGGCCGCCGCATCGACCGGCCGCCCACGGCTCTCTCCGTGCCACGCGTCGATCCGGGCCTGCAACACGCCGCGCCGGTCGAGCAGCGCGCGGTTGCGCGGCGCCAGATCGCGGATCAGCGCCCCGAAGCCCTGCCAGAAATGCCCCGGCTCGACCCCCGTGCCGGGGATGGCCTCCTCGTTCACGAAGTCATGCAGAACCCGCGCGACCCGTAGCCCGCCTGCTTCGACCCGATCCATGCTGCACTCCCTTTGGCGCCCGGTGCCCTTCTGTCGCACCCCGCGCCTGCCGGCAACTGGGCGGCAAGGACAAACGCGGCGGCGAGGCCGCCCGTTGCGCAAACCCGTTGCAGCGCCGGACTACGGAACCCTCCGGACGGCGATAAAGGATTTTGTCATTCCGCTAAATTTCTCTCCGATGATCATTCCGTCCGGAAACAGGCGCCTCATCATCGGGCGTGTCAGCAGGCTCGCGTACTCGACGATCGCCATGCCATCATCAATGTTGGTCACGGGCTTGTCCCACCCGAGCGAGCGGTGGAACGCGAGCCACAGCCGCGTGGGCTCCGGCAGCCAGTGGAAGAACGGTGTTCCAAAATGTGGCTCCCATGGAAACCAGAAATTCGGGGTCTGGTGAAAATAGCATGGAGCTATACGGGTGGTTTCTTGGGCAAATGCAACTTTCCGGCGCCAGCCGCCGACATGCTCGATGACGGAATTCGAGTGGCAGATGTCGAAGCTGCCATCGTCATAGGGTAGGGCGCAGCCATCGCCGACGCTGGCCGAGAAGATGCCCGGCTGGCGAATGGGGAAAATATCGCTTTCGAGATTGAGCAGGACAATCCGCACCCGATGTTCCCGCAGGAACTCCATCGGGAATACCGTCCAGTAATTCTCCAATCCACCAACATCAAGGATCGAGACCGCTCCCTTCTCCCGGTAGATCCGCGTGATCATATCCCGCAACGGCCTCGATCGGCGCTGCCGGAATTTCGATCCCATCGATGCCGGATTGTCGTAATCGCCAATCAACTGCGCAATCGTCATGCAAGACCCCCGGCTTGTACAGGTTTTGCTCGCGCGGGCCATGAGTCCGGCTGTTCGCCGGCCCTCGCGCGACGGCCAATGCCGCAAGCCCCCGATGCACGAAGCATTTCTCGCAGACCTGACCTCCTTGTTTGCCCGGGTCAAGGAAAACGGGATGGCATCAGCGGAAAACCTCGGCAAGCGATGTGCCAAAATGCGAGATAGGAATTAGAGCCTGACACACTGGGGCCGGACTGACGATGAGAATGCCTGGTTGAGCATCGAGAGGTATCGCGGCGAACGGGACATTCATCCCCTTATGCTGGGCATCTAGGAACTCGGGAGCCTGTCACATCAAGGATCATTTCACTGATCCGTCCCCTCACATCGAGTGAGCCTTCGCCTCCCTTTCCCAGAAACGAAGCTTCCGGCATATTTCGACGAGGCGCCCGGCATCCGCCGCCGTCTCCAGCGCCACAAACCCCTCGTCCATGTCCGTTGCCCCCGCCTTCTGCATCAGCGGTCGCGCCGTCTGGGCATAGGCGATGAACTTCGCATGGGCGTAGGCGTCGCTGACGAAGTCCGCAGCTCTAGTGCGCCTCTTGCCTCGTTTCTGTTTAATTCTGTAGCGCGCAGGCGCGATGCCACCCACGGATCTCGCCACGGCCACCACCTTCGGCCTCTGCACGCTGCAAGAGTTCAAGGTCGTGACGGAAGAGGCGGGTGGGCGTTAGGAGGGTATGCACGGCACCCCTCCCTCCAACCCCCTCCCGCAAGGGGAGGGGGAGAAGA
>DATFDN010000078.1:0-3447 GCA_035252035.1 Acetobacteraceae bacterium
CGATCAGGGCAGCCGCCGCGTTCAGCGCCACGGTGTCGCGATAGGGGCCGCGGGCGCCCTCCAGCAACGCGCGAAGCCGCGCGGCGTTGAACGCGGCGTCGCCGCCACCGATGGCGGAGATGGGCGCGCGGGCAAGCCCCGCGTCCTCGGGAGCGAGCGTGAAGGCGCGCACCGTCCCGTCCTCGAGCGCGACGACGTGGTTCTCGCCCGCCACCGTCAGTTCATCGAGCCCCTGGCCATGGACGATCCAGGCCCGGTCGGCGCCCAGCCGGCCGAGCGTCTCGGCCATCGGCCGCGCCCAGGAAGGGTCGAAGACGCCAACGAGCTGGCGGCGCACGCGGGCCGGGTTGGCGAGCGGGCCGAGCAGGTTGAAGAGGGTGCGCGTGCCAAGCTCGACCCTTGGCCCGGCGGCGTGGCGCATCGAGGGATGGTGGCGCGGGGCATACAGGAAGGCGCAACCCGTGGCCCGCAGGATCGCCGCCAGCCGGTCGAGCGGCACGTCCACGTTCACGCCCAGCGCGGCGAGCACGTCGGCCCCGCCGGTGCGCGAGGACAACGCCCGGTTGCCATGCTTGGCGACGGGCACCCCGCATCCGGCCAGCACCAGCGCGACGGCGGTGGAGACGTTCAGCGTGCCGGCGTTGTCGCCCCCGGTGCCGCAGACATCGATCGCGCCCTCCGGCGCCTCGATCGCGCTCATGCGCGCGCGCATGGCCCGCACCGCGCCGGTGAGCTCGGCCACAGTCTCGCCGCGCACCCGCATCGCCATCAACAGCCCGCCGATCTGCGCGGGCGTCGCCTCGCCCGCCATGATGGTCTCGAACGCCGCCTCGGCCTCCGCTTCGGACAGGGTGGCGCCGGTGGCGAGCCGGGCGAGGGCGGGCTTGAGGTCGCTAGACACGCACCCTCACGCCGCCGCGCGCGCGACGGCTTGGTTGTCCCCCCTCGCTATGCGCAGGAAATTGGCCAGGAGGGCGTGGCCGTGCTCGCTGGCGATGCTCTCGGGATGGAATTGCACGCCGAACACCGGCAGGGCGCGATGGCGCAGCGCCATGATGAGCCCGTCCTCGGTCCAGGCGGTCGGCACCAGGCATTCGGGCAGGCCGGTTCGCGCGACGATCAGGCTGTGATAGCGGGTCGCGGCGAAGGGGGAGGGCAGGCCCGCCAGCAGGTCGGCGCCGTCGTGGAAGACCTGACTGACCTTGCCGTGCATCGGCACCGGCGCCCGCGCCACGGTGCCGCCGAACGCTTGGCCGATCGCCTGATGGCCGAGGCAGACGCCGAGCAGCGGCACCCGGCCGGCGGCGGCCGCGATCAGGCCGAGGCAGATCCCGGCCTCGTTCGGGGTGCAGGGTCCGGGCGAGAGGACGATCGCCTCCGGCGCCCGCGCCAGGGCGTCCTCGACGGTGATCTGGTCGTTGCGCGCCACCTCGCAGCGCGCGCCCAGATCGCCCAGGAAATGCACGAGGTTGAAGGTGAAGCTGTCGTAGTTGTCGATCAGCAGGATCATGGCCCTATCCTGCGCGCGAGCGCGCGGGGGTGGCAAGGGGGCGCGAGGACATCATTGCAAAATCGTCTTGATCTCCGCAAAACGGCGTGATATTACGCTTACGTAATCCTACGCCAACGAGGACATAATGCGCCTACCTATCCTAGCCGCCGCTGTTCTGACAGGGATGACTGTTCTTGCCCTGCCGCAATCCTCAAAGGCCACCCCGCTTGACCCTTTCTCCGGCACCGGACCGGGCTCCGTGTCCGCCTCCCCCGCCGGCGCGGGCTTCGCGCTCACCTACGGGGACAACAGCTCCTCGGTTTGGTCCGGCGAGACCTGGACCTTCTCGGCGGTCGCCACGCAGTCGGGGCCGGTGACGCTGACCTATGACGACACGGGCTTCTATGCCTTCTTCAACGTCACCCATTCGTTGACCGCCTTCGACGGCACCAGCTCGCAGACCCTGGTGAGTGCCGGTCCGGCGAATTGCTGTAGCGCGCCCTCCGGGGGTTTCGATTACAGCGGCCAGGTGACGCTCAATCTCACCGCGGGCCAGGCCTATGGCTTCACCATCGCGGGCCGCAACTTCGACTCCAGTTCCGTGCTGGGGGGCACCCTGACGATCGCGCCGGCCGCCCCCGTGCCGGAGCCGGTTTCGATAGCGCTGCTGGGCACTGGCCTGCTGGGCCTTGGCCTGACCCGCCGCCTCCGCCGCTAAGGATGCGTGACCGGGCGGGAGATCCGCCCGGTCGATTTGAATGTGTATCAAGGCGCTCGCCGAAAAGCGAAAGTAGCGGCAAAAGCGCCGATCCGCCGCGACTGTCGGATCACGCTCGGGAGTTCCTGAAGGACTGGAAGAGACTGACCCATTCGGGCCAGTACGATAATGCAGCGGCTCAAAAAGGCCATGATGCCGCTGATCGCCAATGACGGGCATCCACCAGCCGAATGGCGGGACCACGCATTGGTCGGCAACTGGCCGGACCACCGCGAATACCATGTCGGCGCGGTGATTTCCTCCTCATCTGTCGCCTCACTGGGACCGGTCGGGACGCGGCGGTCGTGGTTGTTCGGGCTGGAACGCACGCCGACTTGTTTGAATGACGTTGAACCCAGGGATGCAGTTCAGGCCCGACAGCATTCCGGCCCACGTTCCGCCATGATCGCCCTCCGCACCGCCGGACGCTCCAACATCCGGTGCCGGTGCTCCATGACCTTGGGCAGCCGTGCCGTATCGACCCCATCCGCTTCCAGCCACTCGGCCAGGGTGAAGAGATAGGGATCGCAAATCGTGTAAGTCTCGCCCATGACCCACGACCCCTCAAGCATTTCCCGCTCGATCAGCGCGAGACCCTTGCCGACGGCGGCCGGCACCTTGCGTTGCATCGCTTCGATGGCCGCCGGGTCATCGGCCCAGCGATAGCCGCGCATACGGTGCGCGTGGGCGACATGCACCGTCGCGCAAAGAAAGCTGTTGAAGGCCTGAACCCGGGCAAACGCGAATGGATCGTCCAGTGGGGCGAGCTTCGCCTCTGGAAAGGTTTGGGCGATGAACGCGAGGATGGCGGGTGTCTCGGTCAGGACGCCTCTGTCCGTGACCAAGGCCGGGACGCGGCCTTTGGGATTGATGGCCAGGTAATCCGGACCGCGCTGCGCGTCGCTGGCGAAATCGATCAGCACCGTCTCGTACGCGGCGCCTGCCTCCTCCAAGGCGACATGCGACGCCAGGGCACATGTGTTCGGCGTGTAGAACAGCTTGAGCATCGGGCCTCTCCATCCCGTTCCGTCGGAGCGTACACCCAACGCCTGCCAGTCCGCCCTCCCAGGCGCAGCATCCGGATCTGGCAAAGATCATGGGAGGCTTGCCATGACGGTCGCCGCCATCCTCCGGCACAAGGGCCGGGAGGTCTTCACCGTTCACCCCTCGGCCACGGTCGCGGAGGTGGCCGACGTGC
>DATFDN010000079.1:0-19449 GCA_035252035.1 Acetobacteraceae bacterium
CACCGCGATGCGCGCCGGGTCCGCGCCCAGTGACGCGGCGTTCGCGCCCGCCCAGCGCGTGGCGCGCAGGCAGTCGTCCGGCGCGGCCGGGAATTTGTGCTCGGGCGCCAGACGGTAATCAACCGAGGCGACGACGCACCCGGCGCCGGCGCACAAATTGCGGCACATCACGTCATGCGTATCGAGGCTGCACACCACGAAGCCGCTGCCGTGGAAGAAGACGAGCAGCGGGAACGGACCTTGGCCGGGCGGGGTGTAAATGCGCAGGCCGAGCGTCCCGCCCGGGCCGTCGATCGCGCGGTCCACGGCGCTGGCGATCTCCGGGACGCGCAAACCCTCGACCGCGCGGGCTGCGAACTGCGCGCGCGCCTGCTCGGGCGTGAGCGTGTGGATCGGTGGCAGCTCCTTGGCGGCATCCAGCAAGGCTTGGATCTGCGGGTCGAGTGGCATTGCTTGCCTCCGTGCCTTCAGCGTCGCCCAAAGCGGGGCGGCGGCTCAAGCCCCCTTGCCTCGGTGTATTCGGGCACCGTGAGATAGACCCAGATCCAGGTTGCCAGCAGCACCAGCGCCGTGACCACGAACACGAAGCGGATGTTGACCGCCGCCGCCAGCCCGCCGCCGGTCAGGGGACCGAGCGAATTGCCAAGGAACGTGGCCGAGGCGGTCATGCCGTACACCGTGCCGCGCTGCTCGCGCGGGACCATGCGCCCGACCAGCGCGTTGGCGGTGGGCAGGATGCCGCCGATAAAGCAGCCGACCCCGAAGCGTTCGGCGAGGAACACCCAGAAATTGCCGGCGAAGGCTTGCGGCAGCGTGGTCAGGGTGGCGCCGAGAAGCGCGATCAGCAGAACGCGGCGATAGCCGATCACATCGCTCCGCTTGCCCAGGAAAGGCGAGGCGATCACGTCGGCCAGCCCGGTCACGGAGAAGGCGAACCCGGCCAAGGTCGCCACCGAGGCGACGTTGCCGGTGAGTTCCTGCACGAACAGCGTCACCACGGGCTGCACGGTGCGCACCGCGAACTGCGCCAGCAGCAGCACGAAGAACAAGGGCAGCAGCCCACCCGCGCGCAGCAGCAGCCTCAGCGTGGTCAGCAGCGGCAGCTTGCGCTTGGCCGCCTGGCCCGAACCGCGCTGCTCCGCGACCAGGACGATCACCAGCAGGAAGGCAACAAAGGTGATGGCCGAGGTGGCATAGAACGGCACGCGATAGCTGCCGGTCAGGTCGGCGATGCCCCCACCGAGCACCGGCCCGACCAGCCCGCCCACGAGCTGGCCGGTGCTGAGCCAGCCGAGCGAGTAGCCCAGCCGCTGCTCCGGCACCTGCGTCGCGACCAGCGCGATGGAGGCGGCCGAGAACCCGGCGAAGGCGCCCATCAGCGCGCGGGCGGCGAAGAACTGCCACACATTCGCCGACACGCCCATGAGGGCGGTGAACACGCCGATGGCGAAGGTCGAGCGCAGCAATGCCTGCTTGCGCCCGCGCCGGTCCGCCATGCGGCCCCAGAGCGGGGAGACGAAGGCGGCGACGAACGGGGTCACGCCGTTCAGGATGCCGGCCCAGAGATCGATCGCCCTGGGGTTCGTCACGCCGAGATCCGGCAGGAACAACGGCATGATCGGGCTCAGGATGGTGAAGGACAGCGTCATGATGAACTGGATGCCCACCATCACCCAAAGGAGCCGCGCCCACCGGGGCGATGATGGTCCTGCCGCGTCCATTCCCTCTCCGCTGGCCTCCTTTGCGCGGCCGCCGGTTGCGCCCGGCCGACCCGCATCGGAGACTGGCATCGAAGCAATGGCCAGGCGAGGGAACGGGCGATGCACGACGTGGTGATCCGGGGCGGGACGATCATCGACGGAACCGGGCGGGATGGCTTCACCGGGGATGTGGCGATCGAGGGCGGCCGGATCGTCTCGGTCGGCGGCAAGGCCGGTCCCGCCCGGCGCGCGATCGACGCGCATGGTCTGCTTGTCACGCCTGGCTTCGTTGATATCCACACCCATTACGATGGCCAGGCGGTCTGGGACAGCCATCTGGCCCCATCCGCCTGGCATGGCGTCACCACGGCGGTGATGGGCAATTGCGGCGTCGGCTTCGCGCCTTGCCGCCCAGCCGACCGCGAGAAGCTGATCGAGCTGATGGAGGGCGTGGAGGACATTCCCGGCCCGGTGATGCACGAAGGTTTGCGCTGGGAGTGGGAGAGCTTTCCCGAGTACCTCGCCGCGCTCGATCGCCGTCCGCGCGACATCGACATCTGCGCCCTGCTGCCGCACGCGGCGGTGCGGGTCTATGTGATGGGCGACCGCGCGGTGCGGCTGGAGAACGCCAACCAGGCTGACATCGCGGAGATGCGCCAGATCGCCGCCGAGGCGGTGCGTGCCGGCGCGTTCGGCTTCTCGACTTCCCGCACCACCAGCCACAAGAGCCTGAAGGGCGACTACACGCCCACCCTGCGCGCCCAGGAACAGGAGCTGACCGGCCTCGCTCAGGGGCTCGCCGACGTGGGCGGTGGCTTCATGGAGGTGGTGGCGGAGTGGGACGACCACCGGGCCGAGTTCCGCATGATCCGCCGCGTCGCCGAGGCGTCCGGCCGGCCCGTCGTGTTCTCGCTCTCACAGCGCCACAGCCAGGGCGACATCTGGCGCGACCTTTTGGAGATGGCGGGCGAGGCCGCTTGCGAGGGCGTGCCGATCCGTCCCGTGGTGGCGCCGCGCGCCATCGGCATCCTGCTCGGCCTGGAAGGCAGCCAGAACCCGTTCTCCGGCACGCCCTCCTACAAGCGGATCGCCGCGCTGCCGCTCGCGCAGCGGGTGCGGGCGATGCGCGATCCCGGCTTCCGCGCGCGCCTGCTATCGGAAGACCCGGTTGCCGGCAGCACCTTCCCGCTCATGCACCGCTTGTCCTATGCGCAGATGTTCCGGCTCGGCCGTCCGGCGAACTACCTGCCGAAGCCCGAGGACTCCATTCAGGCGATGGCCGCGCGCGAGGGGCGCGCCGCGCCGGAGGTCGCCTACGACATCCTGCTTGAGCATGAGGGTCAGGAGTTCATCTACGCGCCGATCACCAACTACGCTCGATACGATTTGTCGGTGCCCGAGGCGATGCTCGCGGACCGCAACGCGATCATGGGCCTAGGCGACGGCGGCGCGCATGTCGGCTTCATCCTCGACGCGGGCTTCCCGACCTGGATGCTGAGCTATTGGGGCAAGGAGCGGGCACGCTGGGAAACCCCCGAGCTGGTTCGGCGCCTGACCTCTGACCCGGCGGGCGCGGCTGGCTTGACCGATCGCGGCGTGCTGGCACCGGGCCAGAAGGCCGACCTCAACCTGATCGACTGGGACCGCGTCGGCTTCGACAATCCGCATGTCGCCCACGACCTGCCCGCCGGCGGCAAGCGCCTGCTCCAGAAAGCACACGGCTACGTGGCGACACTGGTTTCCGGGGAGATCACGTACCAGGACGGCACGCCGACCGAGGTACTGCCGGGGAAGCTGGTGCGTGGCGGCGTGCCGCACATCGCCCCCGGCTAGGCTCAACGCCCTCTCCGCCCCAAGGAGCGAAGAGGAGGCGGTGCCCGTCCATGCGGAGGGCTTCGGCCGAATGCGTGAATCTCGTGACGATTGCGGGAGGAAAATCGTGCCTACGCCCGCTGTATCAGCTCGATCTTGTAGCCGTCCGGATCTTCGACGAAGGCGATGATCGTGGTGCCGAACTTCACCGGGCCAGCTTCGCGTGTGACCTTTCCCCCACCCGCGCGGACCTTCTCGCACATCCCCGCCACGTCCGGCACGCCGATCGCGAGATGGCCGAAAGCGGTGCCCTGCTCGTAGTGATCGATGCCGTAGTTATAGGTCAGCTCGATCACCGAATGGCTCTCCTCATCGCCGTAGCCGACGAAGGCAAGCGTGTACTTGCCGTCCGGCACGTCGCGGCGGCGCAGCTCCTTCATGCCGAGGAGCTTCGTATAGAAGTCCACGCTGCGCTGCAGGTCGCCGACGCGGATCATGGTGTGCAGAAAGCGGCTCATGCGGGAGTCCTTATTCTAAGTCGTCTGGAGTGATGCCGAGCAGGAACAGCCCGGCCGCGTCCGCAGCGGCCACCGTGGCGTCCCGATCGGCCAGCATGGCGCCTTGCGCCTCGAAGGCAACCCCCCGTAGCCCGGCACGGGCCGCCTCGCGTACGGTCCGGGGGCCGATGGCCGGGAGATCGGCCCGCCGTTCCTGTCCCGGCTTCACCAGCTTGACCAAAACACCCCCCGGTCCGGCTCGCGCGAGGGGGGCGCAGCGGGCCAGCATCGCATCCGTCCCCTCGACCGCTTCAACCGCCAGCACGAACCCGAGCTGCACGACGCAGCCCTGGCCGACATCGACGGCGCCCAGAGCGCGCGAGACCGCCACGCCCCGCGCGATGTCGGCCATTGCCTGTTCATCCGGTGCGGCACGGGTGAGCAGGCCGGCGGGCGCGAGTGCCTGATCCAGCACCTCGTGTGCGCCTATCACGCGAAATCCTTCCTCGCCCAGCACGCGGATGACTGCCGAGAGGAACCCATCGTCCCCGCCGAAGGCAGCCCGTCCGATCCGGGCGAGCAGGCGCGCGGCTTCGGCGTCGGGGCGCAGGTCGAAGAGCGACGGACGGCGCACAGAGCCGATCAGCACCAAATCCCGGCAGCCATGAGCGCGTAGCGCGGCCAGGATACGCCCCGCAGCGCCGAAGCGGATAATCGCGTGCGGGTAGGGCGCCAGTATTCGCGGATCGGCGAAGCCCTCCAGGCCGACCACGAACACGGCCCGTCCTGCTGCCCGAGCCGCCTCGGCCACCTTGGCGGGCAGCGTGCCAGCGCCAGCCACAATGCCGAGCGGATCGCGCCCGGTGGTCATATCCGATTACCTGCTGATCACGACCGAGGGACGAAAGGGGCGGAGCGGCACGCACCCTGTTTCAAACGCGCCGCGCATCCTATGTCAAATGACGAGGGTTTCACCGCTACGGCTGAGGTTTGTTAAGGCGGTGTGGCGCATTTGGCGCACCACGAGTATGCGGACGCATTCGCGCCCGTTCGTCTCCTTAAGGAGTCAGGAATGACTGAGACTAATCCATCCATCGCACGCCGGTCGCGGCTGACCGGGCGGATTGGTGCCGCCTTGCTGGCCGGCACCACCCTGGCCGGCCTGGCGGTCACGCCGGTGCTGGCCGCGCCCGAACCGGCGGCGACGCAGCAAGCGCCCGTGCCTGTCGGGCCAGGCAATCCACCCCCGCAAGGCCAGCCGCCCGTCAACCAGGGCCAGGCCATGCCGGAGCGGCTGCCGAGCTTCGTGAACCTGGTCAAGCAGGTCCGGCCGGCGGTCGTGTCCGTCACCAACTTCCTCAAGAACACCGCGTCCGTCGAAGAGGAGGGGGCGCCGCAACTGCCCTTCCCCTTCAACCAGTTCCCCTTTGGGAATCAGTCTCCCTTCGGCCAACACGCGCCGCGTAGCCATGCGGTGGAGGCGCGCGGCTCGGGCTTCATCGTCAACCCGGACGGGCTCATCATCACCAACAACCATGTCGTCAAGGACGCGCGCCGGGTCGAGGTGACGCTGGAATCGGGCCAGAAGCTGACGGCCAAGGTGGTCGGCACCGACCCGCGCACGGATATCGCCGTGCTGAAGGTCGATTCGCCCAAGCCGCTGCCGTACTTGCAGCTCGGCGACTCCAAGGAGGTCCAGCCGGGTCAGTGGGTCATCGCGATCGGCAATCCATTCGGCCTATCCGAATCGGTCTCGGCCGGCATCGTCTCGGCAGTGGGGCGGAGCATCGGCGCGGGGCCGTATGACCAGTTCATCCAGATCGACGCGCCGATCAACCAGGGCAACTCGGGAGGCCCGCTGATCACGCAAGATGGCAAGGTGGTCGGCATGAACACCGCCATCCTGTCGCCCTCGGGCGGGTCGATCGGCATCGGCTTCGCGGTCCCGTCGAACGTCATCCAGCAGATCGCCAGCGACCTGGAGAAAACTGGCCATGTGACGCGCGGCTACCTCGGCGTCGAGGCTCAGCCTGTGTCGGAGGCGATGTCCAAGGCACTCGGATTGAACACCGACGGGGGGGCCTTGGTCGCCGCGGTGCAGCCTAACACGCCGGCGGCGAAGGCCGGGGTGCAGCCGGGGGACGTGATCCGCACGGTCAACGGTCAATCGATCAAGGATCCGAGCGCGCTGGCCATGACCATCGCCGGCATCAAGCCGGGCGACGAGGCGAAGCTTGGCATCATCCGCGATGGCAAGCAGGAGAGCATCGAGGCCCATGTGGCGGAGCTGCCAAGCGAGCAGCAGGTCGCTCAGCAAGGCCAGTCAGGGCCGCAGCGCAACGAGGGGCGGGTTGGCCTCGCGCTTGGTCCGGTCTCGCCGGATTTGGCGGGCCAGTTGGATCTGCCCGACAACACCCAGGGCGCGGTGGTCACGCAGGTGAGGCCAGGCTCGCCCGCCGAGCAGGCCGGCATCCAGCCAGGGGATGTCATCGTGGGCGTCGGCACGCACGCGGTCCGTAACCCGAAGGAGGTGACGCGGGCGATCAATGATGCGCTGCACGGTGATACGAACGCGCTGGCGCTTCGGATCATCCGCAATGGCCAGCCGGCATTCGTGGCGGTGAACCTGAGCAACTCGGATACGACCGGGAACGGGTAAGAAGCGCCCCTCTCCCAAGCCCCCTCCCCTTGCGGGAGGGGGCTTGGGGAGGGATTGCCCCACATTTCCAGCCAGCCTGAAGCTACACTAAAACCGCGCCAGGGAGCAGCCGCCTCCCGCGGCATGAATCTTGTCGCAAAAGGCACGGGCCTGCGCCTCGTCGGCGAAGCCGCCGGTGCGGACTCGCCACCACGTGCGGCCATTCGCCGTCGCTTCGATGAAGCTCGGCGTGTGCCCAGCCAAGAGATGCGCGTCGCGCCGCAGCAGCGTGCGCCACTGCGCTTCGGCTTCCTGGCGGGTCGGCAGGGCGGCAAGCTGGACCTGCAAGCCGCGCGCGGGCGCGGCAGCTTGGTGGGAGGCCGGGGCGGGCTTGGCTTCAGCGGGCGGCGCCGAGGCAGCCGGCACGGTGCTCGATGCGGGCGCCGGAGCCGATACGGGCGCGGGCGGGGCCGGCTCCGCGGGCGTGGCCATTGGTGCCCTAAGCGCCTGTGGATCGGGCGTTTCGGGCGTGGGGGCGAGCTTGTCGCCGCCCGCGTCGCTCAGCCGGCCCGACAGGATCGCATCGTTGCTGACCTTCAGTCCTCCTGGATTGTCCGGCTTGACACGCACCGGCGCGTCAGGCGCCGCGATGACCGGCACGCTGGCGTGATGTCCGCTCAGCGTTGACCAGGCACCCAGCACCACCAGGAGCGTGCCGCCCAGCCCCGCCGCGATCAGCGCCAGGCGCTTCGTCGCCGGGTCCATCCCAGGGGCACGAGGCACGCGAAATTTTGTCGTATGGCCTGCCAGTTCGTCGGACACGTCACCCTCTCTCGCGGGCAACGCCCGCGGTTTCAGCGCATTTCCTCGACGGGCGTCACGCCCATCACAGCGAGACCGGAACGAATCACCACGGCCGTCGCCGCTACCAGCGCGAGCCGGGCCAGGCTTTCCGCCTGGCGTCCAGCTTGCAGGAAGCGGAGTGTCGAATCGTCCTTGCCTCTATTCCATAGCATATGAAAATCGGCTGCCAAGTCATAGAGAAAAAAAGCTATTCGATGTGGCTCCCTTGCCAGGGCGGCGGCCTGCACAACGCGCGGCCATTGCGCAAGGCGCCGGATCACGGCGAGTTCCGGCTCCGCCCCCAGCCCCTCCAGCGCCGCGGCGGCCAGGGCTGAATCGGAGGTCGCCCCGGCGCCGAACATCTCCGCCGCCGCACGCAGCACGGAGCGGCAGCGGGCATGGGCGTACTGGACGTAAAACACTGGGTTGTCGCGAGTCTGCGCCACCACTTGATCGAGGTCGAACTCCATCTGCGCGTCGGCCTTGCGGGTCAGCATGGTGAAGCGCACCGCGTCACGGCCGACCTCCTCGATCAGGTCGCGCACCGTTACATAGGTGCCGGCGCGCTTGGACATGGGCACCGGCTGGCCGCCGCGCACCACATGCACGATCTGGCAGAGCACGGCTTCCAGGGCCGCCTCGCCGTGCGAGAGCGCGCGCACAGCCGCCTTCAAGCGCGGCACGTAGCCGCCGTGATCGGCCCCCAGCACGTCGATCAGCAGCCGAAAGCCGCGCTCCAGCTTGTCCGCGTGATAGGCGATGTCGTTGGCGAAGTAGGTGTTGGAGCCGTCCGACTTGCGCAGCGGGCGGTCCGTATCGTCACCGAAGGTGGTGGAGCGGAACAACGTCTGCGGCCGGGGCTCCCAGTCCTCCGGCGCCTTGCCCTTGGGCGGCTCCAGGACGCCCTCGTAGATCAGCCCATCGGCGGCGAGCTGCGCGATGACTGCATCCGCCGCGCCGCTCTCGACGAGTGCGCGCTCGGAGCTGAACACATCCTGGTGGACCCCGAGCAAGGCGAGATCGGCGCGAATCTCGCGCATCATTTCGGCCAAGGTGAAATCGCGCACCGTGGACAGCCAAACCTCCGGCGCGGCGATGCCGCGCTCGGCCGTGGCCAGGGCCGCGCCGTGGATGGCGGCAAGCTCGGCGCCGACCGGGACCAGGTAATCGCCCCCGTATTGCAGCCCGCCGGGAACTTCGGCGGCGAATTCCTGCTCGGTGAGCGGGGTGCCGATCGCCTGGAGGTAGCGCCAATAGGCCGCCCAGGCGAGGGCCGTGACCTGCGCGCCGGCATCGTTGATGTAGAACTCCTTAGTCACGGCATAGCCCGCCTTGACCAGCAGGTTGGCGAGCGCATCGCCCACCACTGCTCCCCGGCAATGGCCGACATGGACCGGGCCGGTCGGGTTCGTGGAGACATACTCCACATTCGCCGGACAGCCGCCCCCGATGGTGCTATCGCCGTACGCCTCCCCAGCGCGCAGGATCGCGGGCAGCAGAGCGAGCAAGGTTTCGCTGCGCAAGCGTATGTTGATGAACCCCGGCCCGGCCACATCGACCGAGCCGATGCGTGGATCGGCGCGGAGCGCCGCCGCGATCGGTTCAGCGATTTGACGGGGCTTCCGGCCCTGGGTTGCGGCAACCAGGGCGGCGTTTGTCACCATGTCTCCGTGCGCCGCCTCGCGCGCCGGGCTGACGGTGATACGTTCCCTGACCTCGTCCGCCAGGGCGAGGGATTGCGCCTCGACCGCCGCAAGCACGGCCTCGCGCATATCGGCGAAGATGTCGGTCACTGCTGTCCGGTTCACGGTGTGTCCTGAGCTGCGCGGTTGGCACGGGGGCAGGCCACATTTCATCCTGCGGGACCGCGGTGGCAAGCTGTCTGATTTGACCACAAGAGCCGGAGTGTGCCGCGCGCTTCGACACGCCAAATTGCTCCCCGACACGGATGGCAAGAGGAGCAGGTCATGGACGCTCTCGCGAAGGAACGGCTGATCGCTGGAACGCCGACGGAGCTGGACCCGCGATGGGCTTCGGTGGTGGCGCGTGATCGCTCGGCGGACGGCGCATTCTATTACTCGGTCAGCACGACTGGCGTCTATTGCCGCCCGTCCTGCGCCGCGCGCCTCCCCAATCCCCGGAATGTTCAGTTCCACCGGACACGCGCGGAGGCCGAGCGGGCGGGTTTCCGCCCGTGCAGGCGCTGCAAGCCTGATCAGGCCTCCTTAGAGGCGGAGCACGCCGCCAAGGTGGCCCAAGCCTGCCGGCGGATCGAGAGCGCGGACGAGGCGCCGCCCTTGGCCGAGCTCGCCGCTTCGGCAGGGCTCAGCCCCTATCACTTCCATCGAGTCTTCAAGGCAATCACGGGCCTGACGCCCAAGGAATACGCCACGGCGCACCGGACCAAGCGCGTCCGCGATGCGCTGAAGAGGAGCAACACAGTGACCGAAGCGATCTATGATGCCGGATTCACCTCGAATAGCCGGTTCTACGAGGCGTCCGATGCCATGCTGGGCATGGCGCCAAGCGATTTCCGCGCCGGCGGCACGAACACGGACATCCAGTTCGCCGTGGGCGAGTGCTCGCTCGGCTCAATCCTGGTCGCGAGAAGCTCGAAGGGCGTTTGCGCGATCCTGCTGGGCGACGATCCCGACGCGCTGCTGCGCGAGCTTCAGGACCGCTTCCCACGGGCCAGGCTGATCGGGGGGGACACCTCATTCGAGTCCATGGTCGCCCAGGTGGTCGGATTCGTCGAAGCGCCCGGCCTCGGCCTCGGCCTGCCCCTCGATGTGCGCGGCACCGCGTTCCAGCAACGCGTCTGGCAGGCGTTGCGGGAGATCCCTCCTGGCTCGACCGCGAGCTATCACGAGATCGCCAAGCGCATCGGCCAGCCCAAGGCCGCGCGGGCCGTTGCGGCCGCGTGCGCCGCCAATCGGCTGGCTGTCGCCATCCCCTGTCATCGCGTGGTCAGGAGGGATGGCGCGCTATCGGGCTATCGCTGGGGGGTGGAGCGCAAGCGCGCGCTCCTTGCGCGTGAGGGGAAGGCCGCGTGAGCGCCGCGATCGACGCAGGTTCGGCCAGGCTGGCCGCCGAACGCATCGAGGAGCGGGTGGCGGCTTTCGACTGGCCGCGCATCCGCGCCGGGCTCGACAGCCAGGGCTGGGCGATGCTGCCCCGGCTGTTGACCGCGCGGGAGTGCGGAGCGACCGCCGGTCTCTACGACGACGGCGGCCGCTTCCGCAGCACGGTGGTGATGGCCCGCCACGGCTTCGGCAGGGGCGAGTACAAGTACTTCGCCTACCCGCTGCCGGAGCTTGTGGCCGGGCTGCGCGGCGCGCTCTATTCCCGCCTCGCGCCTGTCGCCAATTGCTGGAACGAGGCAATGGGAATCGGCGCACGATACCCCGAGGCGCACGCCGCCTTCCTCCAGCGCTGCCACCATGCGGGCCAGGTCCGGCCGACGCCGCTGCTGCTGCGATACGGTGAGGGGGACTATAACTGCCTGCATCAGGATCTCTACGGCGAGCACGTCTTCCCGCTCCAGGTGGCGGTTCTGCTCTCCGAGCCGGGCGAGGACTTCGAGGGCGGCGAGTTCGTGCTGACCGAGCAACGCCCGCGGATGCAGTCGCGGGCCTCCGTCGTGCCGCTCCGCCGGGGGGATGCGGTGGCGTTCGCGGTCCATCATCGCCCGGTGCGGGGCACGCGCGGCTTCTATCGCACGGTTCTGCGCCATGGCGTGAGCGCGCTGCGCTCGGGCCGTCGCCACACCTTGGGCATCATCTTCCACGACGCGGCGTAATCCCCGCCAGGCTCATCCCGAAATGGCGATGTCGGTCAGGCGGCGGTATTCATCCATCGCGTAGCGATCGGTCATCCCGGCGACATAGTCGCAAACCACGGCGGCGGCGCGCGCCATCCCCCCCTCGCCCGCGCGCGCCCGCCACTCGTCGGGCAGTAGGGATGGGTCGGTGTGCAGCAGGCGGAACAGCGCCTCGGTCAGGCGCCGCGCCTTCGTGGTCATGCGATTCACCCGCCAGTGGCGGTACATGCGCGCGCGCAGGAAATCCTTGATCGCGTCGTTGGCCGCCGCCATGGGCGGGCTGAAGCCGACCAGCCGCGCCTTCGCCCGGCGCACCGCTTGCGGGCTGTGCGGGGCGAGCGCGCCGATCCGCCGCCCGGTCTCCTCGATCATGTCGGAGACAAGCGCATCGATCACGCGCCGGATCGTCTCGTGCCGCAGCCGCCGCGGCGGCACATCGAGGCTGGCGCGTCGCGCCGCCGACAGCGCCGGGCCGACCACCGGCAGGTGCGCGATGTCCTCGGGACCGAACAGGCCGGCGCGGATGCCATCATCGAGGTCGTGGCTGTGGTAGGCGATGTCATCGGCGAGCGCGGCGAGTTGCGCCTCCGCGCTCGCCTGCGTCGCCAGTTCCAAGTTATGGCGGGCGTTGTAATCGGCGATGTAGGGCGGCGGCCGGAGCAGCGGGCCGTTGTGCTTGACCAGCCCTTCCAGCGTCTCCCAGGTCAGGTTCAGCCCATCGAAGGCGGCGTAGCGGCTCTCCAGCAGGGTCACGACGCGCAGCGATTGCGCGTTGTGGTCGAACCCGCCGAACGGCTTCATGACCGCGTTCAGCGCCTCCTCCCCGGCATGGCCGAAGGGCGGGTGGCCCAGGTCGTGGGCGAGGGCCAGGGTTTCCGTCAGATCCTCATCCAGGCGCAGGGCGCGGGCGGCGGAGCGGGCGATCTGCGCCACCTCGATCGAATGGGTCAGGCGGGTGCGGAAGAAGTCGCCCTCGTGATTGACGAAGACCTGCGTCTTGTATTGCAGGCGGCGGAAGGCGGTGCTGTGGATAATGCGGTCGCGGTCGCGCTGGAAGGGCGAGCGCGTCGGGCTCTCCGGCTCCGGGTGGAGCCGGCCGCGGCTGGCCTCGGCCTGGACGGCATAGGGCGCGACGCTCATGGCCGGGCTCTACACCGCGCGGCCCGTCGCTTCAATTCGCGGCCCCCGGCGCTTATGTTGCAGGCATGGACGCGAACCCCAACTTTGGCCTGACCGAGCGCGCCGCGCGGCGCATCGCCGAGATCACCGCCGCGGAGGGCCGGCCCGCCGCCCTGCGCGTGGCCGTCCTGGCGGGCGGATGCAGCGGCTTCCAGTACCGCTTCGAGCTGGACGAGACCCGGCAGCCCGACGACGTGCTGATCGAGCGCGGCGGCGCCCAGATTCTGGTCGATCCGGCGAGCCTCGATCTGCTGGCTGGTGCCGAGCTTGATTTCACTGACGAGCTGATGGGCAGCCACTTCGCCGTCCGTAACCCGAACGCCACCTCGGCGTGCGGCTGCGGGACGAGTTTTTCGGTGGATTGATCGGTGCCGAAGCCGGAAGCAGGTGCCGACCCCTCTCCCCGGCCCCCTCCCACACAAGAGGAGGGGAAGTCGTACTGCAAGCCCCTCCCCTTGCGGGAGGGGTGAAACGGCCCGGCAGCCTGTGAAACTCGCCACCTGGAACGTCAACTCGATCCGCCAGCGAGAACGGCATGTCTGCCGCTGGCTGGAGAAGGCGTCCCCAGACATCCTGCTGTTGCAGGAGATCAAGTGCGAAACAGCCGCCTTCCCGGCGCTCAATTTCGCCGGGCTCGGCTATACCGGGGAGGCGGTCGGGCAGCGGACCTACAACGGCGTCGCCGTGCTGGCGCGGGTGCCCTTCGCCGTGACCCATCGCTCCCTGCCCGGCCTGCCGGATGGCGACGCGCAAGCCCGCTATATCGAGATCGAGGCGGACGGCATGACCATCGCTGGGATCTATCTGCCGAACGGCAACTCCGGCGGAGAGCCCGGATATGCCTACAAGCTCGCCTGGATGGACCGGCTGGCGGATCGCGCCGAGGCGCTGCTGGCGGAGGACACGCCGCTCGTGATCGCGGGCGACTTCAATGTGTGCCCAGAGGACAGGGACGCCGCCCCCGGCACCTTGTCACCGGACGATGCCTTGGTCCGCCCCGAGACCAGGGCGCGCTTCCGCCGGCTACTGTGGATGGGGCTCACGGACGCGTTGCGCGAGGTCCATCCGCACGCGCCATCCTATACATTCTGGGACTACCAAGGTGGCGCCTGGCAGCGCGACCGCGGGCTTCGGATCGATCATGTCTTGCTGTCGCCCACCCTGGCCGAGCGCCTGAGCGCCGCCGAGCCCGACCGCCACGAGCGGGGCGAGGCGCAGCCATCCGACCATGTGCCCGTCGTGGTCGAGCTGACTTAGCTTGGCCCTCGGTTGACCCCGTCGCGGGCACACCGTAGCACCGGCGCGTGACCGCCAGGAACGCCGCAGGATGACCATGTCCCCCGCCCAGTTCGAAGCCGCGGCCGAGCAGGCGCGCACCCTCGCCCTCGCGCTGCCCTACCTCCGCCGCTACGCCGGTGCCACGGTGGTCGTGAAGTATGGCGGCCACGCCATGGGCGAGGAGGCGTTGGCGCGGCAGTTCGGTGAGGACATCGCGCTGCTGAAGCAGGTCGGCATCAATCCGGTGGTGGTCCATGGCGGCGGGCCGCAGATCAACGCGATGCTCAAGCGCCTCGCCATCCAATCCACCTTCATCGACGGCCTGCGCGTCACCGACGCGGCGATGGTCGAGGTGGTGGAGATGGTACTGGCCGGCACAGTGAATAAGCAGGTCGCAGGGCTGATCGACCAGGCCGGCGCGATGGCGGTCGGCATCTGCGGCAAGGATGGCGGCCTGATCCGCGCCCGCAAGCTGGTGCGCACGAAGCGCGACCCGGACAGCCGCATCGAGCAGGTGCTCGATCTTGGCTTCGTGGGCGAGCCGGAGACGGTGGACCCCCGCGTGATCCACGCCCTGACCGGCGCCGGGCTGATCCCGGTGATCGCCCCCGTGGGAATCGGTACGGACGGGCAGACCTACAACATCAACGCCGATACCGTCGCGGGCGTGGTGGCCGGCGCCCTGAACGCGACGCGCCTCTTGATGCTGACCGACGTGCCCGGCGTGCTCGACGCCGAGGGGCGCCTGATCCCGGAGATGACGGTGGCCGATGTCGAGAGAGGGATCGACGAGGGCATGATCACCGGCGGGATGATCCCAAAGGTGGAGAATTGCGCCAATGCGGTGCGCCGGGGCGCGAAGGGCGCGGTGATCCTAAATGGACGTATGCCCCACGCGTGCCTTTTGGAGTTGTTCACCGAGGGCGGGATTGGGACGATCATCCGGCCGTGATATCGGTTCCATCCGTTTCACCCCTTCCCTAGCCCCTCCCCTTGCGGGGCTGTGGCGGCCACACGTTTTCGGAACGAGCTTATGCCTGCCCCCCCACACCTCTCCCGCGCGCGGGAAAGGTGGCGCGGCGGTGGAAGGGGCGGCTTCCAGCCTGGGTGAAACGGCCCTACAGGCCGCCATCGACCCCAAGCAGACCGCCGATTTGCGCCGCCAACTGCCCAATGAGCGATGTCATGTCTCGCTGGACGGAAGCGAAGCGGCGCAGCCTTTCGATCCGAGTCTCGTCCATGTACAGGCTTCGCGCGATCTCGATTTGCAGCGCGTGAATGCCCTCGCGGGGGCGGCCGTAGTGGCGGGTGATGAAGCCGCCGGCGTACGGATCGTTCCGCCGCACCGTGTAGCCCAGATTCGCCAATATGTGCTCCACGGTCCGCATGACGCCGGGGCCGCATGAGGTGCCGTGCGCGTCGCCCAGCACGATGTCGCCGCCGCGTCCGCCGCCATTGGCGGGCATGGAGTGGCAGTCGATCAGCAGACACGCGCCGAAACTCGCCCGCGTGCCCTCGATCAGTGCCGCCAAGGTGTCGTGAAAGGGCTGCCAGCATTCCCGTACGCGGCGCTCGGCCTCGGCGAAGCGCAGCCGGCCGCGATAGATCGCCTCCCCGGTCGCCACCACGCGGGCGATCGTGCCGAGCCCGGCGGAGACGCGGGAGCTGGTGGTATTGACCCAGGCCGGCAGTGCATCCTCGAACATTGCCGGGTCAAGCTCCCATGCCTCGCGATTCGCATCGCAATAGGCGCGCGGAAAGAGGGCGGAGAGGAGAGGAGCGCCATGGGCAGGGGCATCGGCGAACAACTCATCCACGAAGCTGTCTTCGCTACGCCGGAGGCTGAGCGGATCGAGTCGCGCGGCGGCGACGAAGGTGGGCGGGTACTGCCGGCCCGAATGGGCCGAGACGAAAATGATCGGCACGGTCTGCCGGAGCGGCCGCGCGACGGCGAGCGGCGGCGCGAGATCGAGTTGGCTTTCGAGAACAGCGATGTCCATGCCCTATTGAACGCGGAGGCCGCGCGCGTGTCACCATCCGAGGCCCGCTTTCTCTCGAAATCGCAACTATTTGCAGTACGCCAATTGTGGTGAAATTGAAGAATTCGCGTTGACCGCCGCCGGAGTCGCGCGTTAGGCCAAGCGCGTGTCCGAATCCGAGTCTCGCCCCTTCATCCGAGTCCGTGGCCGTTCGCTGATGGCCCTGGTGCTGGCGCCAGAGCCGCCGGTCGAAGGCTGGCTCCAGGCGCTTGATGCGCAGATCGCGCGCGCGCCGTCATTTTTTGACGCACGGCCGGTGATCGTGGACCTTGCCGCCCTGCCGCGCGAACAGCCCGACGTGGCTGGCCTGATCCAGGCGATGGCCGGGCGAGGTATCCGGATCATCGGTACCGAGGGCGCGCATCCAAGCTGGCACGATGTCGCCAAGTGGGGCGGCCCGATTCTCAGCAATGGCAAGGGCCGTCCCGTCGAGGTGCCCGATGCGCCCCAAGCGCCGCCAGAGAACGCCACGCCGCCCCCGGCCACAGCCGCGGCGCCGGAGACCGCGCCCGCCGAGCCTGTGGCGCCTTCGCTGGTGCTCGCCCAGACGGTGCGCTCGGGCCAGTCGGTCGTGCATGAGGCGGGGGATGTTACCATCATCGGCTCGGTCTCCTCGGGCGCCGAGATCGTCGCCGGCGGTTCGATTCATATCTACGGCGCGTTGCGCGGGCGCGCGATCGCCGGACTCGGCGGGTCGCGGCAGGCGCGGATCTTCTGCAACCGGCTCCATGCCGAGTTGCTGGCGATCGAAGGTGTCTACAAGACCGCCGATGACATGGACCCGAGGCTGCACGGCCGATCGATCCAGGCATGGCTCGATGGCGAGCACATGTCGATTGCCGCGATGGACTGACGAGCGGAACAGGAGAAGGAAGAGCCAATGGCCGAGGTCGTGGTCGTGACATCCGGCAAGGGCGGTGTGGGCAAGACCACGTCCACGGCCGCCCTTGGCGCCGCGCTGGCGCAAGGGGGCGAGAATGTCGTCGTCGTCGATTTCGACGTCGGCCTGCGCAATCTCGATCTCATCATGGGCGCCGAGCGGCGGGTCGTGTTCGACCTCATCAACGTGGTGCAGGGCGACGCCAAGCTGCACCAGGCGCTGATCCGCGACAAGCGGCTGGAGAACCTGTCGCTGATGCCGGCCTCTCAAACCCGCGACAAGGACGCGCTGACCGAGGCGGGCGTGGCGCGCGTGATCGACGAGCTGCGCGAGAAGTTCGATTGGATCATCTGCGACAGCCCCGCCGGGATCGAGCGCGGCGCCACCCTGGCGATGCGCCACGCGGATCGCGCGGTGGTGGTGACGAACCCCGAGGTCTCCTCGGTGCGCGATTCCGATCGCATCATCGGGCTGCTCGACTCCAAAACGGCGAAGGCGGAGAAGGGTCAGCGGCTATCGAAGCACCTTTTGCTGACGCGCTACGACCCGGTGCGGGCGCAGCGTGGCGAGATGCTGAAGACCGAGGACGTGCTGGAGATCCTTTCGATCCCACTGCTCGGCATCATCCCCGAGAGCCAGGACGTGCTGCGCGCCTCCAATCTGGGCGCGCCGGTCACGATCAACAGCCCCGCCAGCGTCGCCGCCCGCGCCTATGCCGAAGCCGCCAAGCGCCTGCGCGGCGAGACGGTGGAGATCAGCATTCCGGCGGAGCGTCCGAGCTTCCTGGGCAAGCTGTTCGGCCGGAGGGCGGTTGCATGAGCCTATTCGATCTGTTCCGCCGGCGCGATTCGGCGCCGGTCGCGCGGAACCGCCTGCAAGTGCTGTTGCAACACGAACGCTCGGCGGTCGGCAACAACGACCTGATCGCGCGCTTGCACGAGGAGATCCTGGCGGTGATCGCCAAGCATGTTGAGGTGGACCGCGACAAGGTGCAGATCAAGCTCGATCGCGGCAGCGTCGCCTCGACCCTGGAGATTGATGTCGAGGTGCCAAGCCCGGCGATGCCGGCCAGGGTTTCGGAGCGGCCGGCGGAGGCGGTGGGGGGCTAGCAAGGCGAAATCCGCGCGCCAAGCGTAGCAGGCACGGGGTAAAACTACGCGATGCAGACTCGGCCTATGCTGGTCGCGGCTCCATAGCTCGGGCTACAGCCGCCCTCGCCATGCGTCCGAGTCGCGCCCGCTCAGGATTGCGTTCCCTTCCGTGTTCGTCGAGCTTTCCAAGCCAGTCCGGAATTAAACGCCCCTGCGAGCGGAAGTGCTCGACATGCACAAACGTTACCGCATCATCGCCATAGGAAACCTCATCGCACCGATGCCAACCGGGAGCTGACCGAGCCCGGCAGATCAGGCTTTCGGCGGCATTGACATAGCTGAGCGCGTTGCCCATTCCGTAAAGGATTACGAGGCGGGTCTGTTCCGGCAGGTCGCCAAGAAAGAACTCGACGCACCGACCTGCCACAGTTTGCCCGAACGGCGATGCCACGAACCTGCCGAGCATGTCTCCCCCGGTTCCGACCCAGATTTGCTGTTTTGGATCGAAGCGCTCGACGGTGCAGCGAACCAGGGAACCGAACGCCAGCCTGCCGTTCGGGTCGGCGATCAATCGGTCCATAGCCTTGCCGGGATCGGCACTCGGGGGAACGATCCCGACGTGAGCCAAGATATTGTACGCCTGCGGTCGGGCGCCTTTGCACGCGATCTTATCGTGCGGCTCCCTTGCGAGAGCACCGGCTTGCGTCGGTCCCTTTGAGAAACCCAATACAAGGATTTCCGGGTTTGAGCTGCCCCAGGAGAGGGGATTGGCCCTGATGCGCCAACCTTTCCTTCGGTTACGGTTACATCGAAGTGGATGGGTGCAGAATGGCAAGCCGTGCAGGAAACCCGCCCGTGGGCCGGTAAACATGCCATTAGCGCAGCCCCAACCTGTGCAAATTCATTTTGCCTCGGAGCTGATTGGAACTCAAGGGCTCTTATACCAGTTCACTTGAACATCGACCCATGCCGCGCCCGACCCCTCCCCCAAGGGGAGGCGGGGCGATGGCATGTGACCCGCGCTCCGCTTTCCCACCCCGTCATGCTCGCGCATGCGAGCATCCACGACTTTGCCGTACACAGAAGAGGAGGCGTGGATGCCCGGCCTCCGCCGGGCATGACGGGTCAACCTGTGCATCGGTCAAGCTTCGATGCTGTAGATACCAAGCCGAGATCTACAACGGGATCGCCAGCAGCGTGTCGAATCGATTGCTGTCGCACGCGACCACCCGCTCGGCGAACAGCAGCGATCCCGCCTCGTCACGCACCCGATCGCGATAAAGCCCCGTCGCGAACAGATCCATGCGGCCGTCGCGCATGGTCCGCACCACGAGGAACGGTGTCTCCGCCTCGATCTCGCCGGCCTCATGGCGGGCGCTCGGCAGCCCGACAATGTGGCGGTAGGCGTGCCGCTCGAAGATGTTGGCCTTGCGCAAGGCGGCCACGCGGTCCCGCAGCATGGCGCGGCTGTCGGCGTAGATCACGCCGGCCGCATGGCCCAGACGAAGGTTCTCCGCCGTCGTGACCTTGTAAAGGCAGTGCTCGGTGAAGAAATCCGGCCACTCCTCCAGGCGGTCAGCATCGATCGTCGCCGCGTAGGCGGCGTTCAGCTCGGCGAGCCGGAGCAGCGTCGCGCTCATAGACGCATCGTCGCCCGCCATTGCTTCCAGAA
>DATFDN010000080.1:0-6481 GCA_035252035.1 Acetobacteraceae bacterium
CCCGGCGGTCCATGGCGTGATCCGCTGGCGGATCATCGACCTTCGCCAGTGGGTCTGGGACGAGTTCCAAGTCAGCGTGTCGAAGCAGACGCTCAGCCGCGAGCTGCGGGCGATGGGGTATCGCAAGCTCTCGGCCCGCCCACGCCACCATGCGCAGGCGGCAGGCGCCATCGACACTTTCAAAAAAACTGGCCCGCGACCGTGGAGACGATCGCGCGCCAGCGCGGCCTTGATCCCGGCGACATAGAGGTCTGGTTTGGCGACCAGGCGAGGGTCGGCCAGAAGAACAAGATCACCCGCCGCTGGGCACGGCGCGGCAGCCGCCCGTCCGCTCCGTCCGACCAGCGCACCGCCTCCACCTACATCTTCGGCGCCATCTGCCCCAGGGAGGGCAAGGCGGTCGGACTGGTCCTGCCCTGGTGCAACACGGCGACCATGAATCTGCACCTCGCGGCAATCTCTGCCGATGTCGCCCCCGGACGCCACGCGGCGCTGTTGCTCGATCAGGCCGGATGGCATCTCTCCGCCAAGCTCGCCGTGCCGGACAACATCACCATCGTGCCGCTCCCGGCCAAGTGCCCCGAGCTGAACCCCCAGGAGAACGTCTGGCAGTTCATGCGCGACAATTGGCTCTCCAACCACGTGTTCGACAATGCCGGCGCCCTCGTCGATCACTGCTGCGATGCCTGGAACAGATTGGAGGCTCAGCCCCGGACGATCATGTCGATCGGTCTGCGCGACCGGGCGCACGGGTTCTGATCAGTGAGGCTTGGTATGAGTCGTCCTGCGGGATCCGCCCGAGCACCCGGACAGGGTCGTCGCCCGCCTGGTGACGGAGACGCCCTCGCCTTACGTGCTGGTCGCCGACACCCTGGCCGAGATCCGCGCCCAGCTGCCGCCCCACCCGGCGCGTGCCGAGCGCCAGCCGGCCGACCCGCCCGAGGTGGTGGAGATTTGGTTTACCACGTAGCCTGCGGGGCCCTGGGGCCAAACGGATGCCCTTGCCTCGACTCACGACGAGCCGGCGGGAGAAATCCAGTATCGAGTCGCGGGCGGCGGCGGGGACTATTGAAGGAGTGACCCACAGCCCGGCCGGGGACTCTTGAAGGCCCTACTGGTACCAAAGATCTAATACTCTTCCCCTAGGGTCTGAACCCAATCAGCACCAGAAGGCGACGACGGCGGTGAGGGCGATGGCGGAGGCGTAGTTGCGGGCGAGCTTATCGTAGCGGGTTGCCACGCGGCGGAAGTCCTTGAGGCGGCAGAACGCGGCCTCGATGCGCCAACGCTCGCGGTAGCGCCGTCGGTCGTGCCGGATGGGCCGCTTGCGCGAGCGCGTGCCAGGGATGACGGGCGTGGTGCCGCGCGCCTTCAGGTCGCGGCGCAGTTGATCGGCGTCGTAGCCGCGATCGGCGATGAGCCGCTTGAGGCGGCCCGGTGCCGCCCCGATGACCGCGGGCGCGGTCTTCACGTCGCTGGCATTGCCCGGCGTGAGGTGGATGACCGCGGGCCGCCCGAGCACGTCGGCGAGGACGTGGGTTTTGGTGGTCTGGCCGCCGCGCGAGGGGCCGATGGCCTGCGCCTTGGCCCCCCTTTGCCCCCGTGCGCCGAGCGGTGCGCGCGCACGTGGGTCGAGTCCAAGGCGGCGCTCTCCGCCACCCAGCCCGCCTCGGCCAGCGCCGTCGGCATGGCGCGCCAGAAGCCGCGCCGAGACCAGCGATTGAACCGATTGTAGACCGTAGTGCGCGGGCCGTAGGCGGCCGGGCAGTCGCGCCAGCGCCCGCCCGACTTGAGCACATGGACGATGCCCGAGACCACGCGGCGGTCGTCCACCCGGCGCGCGCCGGGCCGGTTCTTGGGCATGAACCGCTCGACCACGGCCCATTGCTCCTCCGAGAGCCAGAACAGGTCCGCCACCACCGCCTCCGCGCCACTTGCGCCGGCACGGAATCCCAATCAGGCTGCAAGTGCAATGCCCTGATTGGGTTCAGACCCTAGCCGCGGGCCTCTCCCCTGCGTTCGCCCCACGCGACGCGCCCTGGGGCGAGCGGTATTTCCGGTATTGCCAAGTTGTTCGGTGATTGGCCGCGCCGGATCTGGCACGGGGAGCCTGCGGTGTTCACGCCGGCACCTGGACGCACGTCTCCTCACGCCAGACCCGGAAGGCCTTGGCATGCGCGCGGCGGTACTGGACGGCGGTCATCAGATGCTGCCGTGGACGGAAGTGGCCATAGGTCGTGGCGTGAGACGACAGGAAGCGCTGAGCCTGACCGGGTGACTTGAAGCGTTGCGTCTGACGCTCCCTGCGCCGGGTTGGTCGATGGGAGTTCTCAGCCCGGTTGTTCAGGTACCGGCTGGTCCGGTGCCGGACATCGGGTGGGATCTCGCGTTGGGCCACCCCGTAGCTGCGCAGGCCGTCGATGACGATCTTCCGCGGCTTGTACTTCAGGCCAGTCAGAAGGCGCTTGAAGAAGCGTTTTGCTGCGGTGGCATTCCGGCGGTCCTGGACCAGGGTGTCCAGCACCACCCCGTGCTGGTCCACCGCCCGCCAAAGATAGTGTAGAATGCCGTTGATACGCAGGTACACCTCATCGAGGCGCCAGGTGTCGCCCGGCTTCGGCCGACGTCGGCGTAGCTTCCGGGCAAAGCCCCTGCCGAACTTCTGGCACCAGTGCCGTATGCTCTCGTGCGTGACCGTGATGCCCCGCTCAGCAAGGATCAGCTCCACATCCCGCAGACTGAGGCTGAACACGTGGTACAGCCACACGGCATGGCTGATGATCTCGGACGGAAAGCGGTAGCCAGGGTAGGTGGCGAGGTCTGCCGTCATCACACCAGCTTGGCCCAGCCAATTCGTTCCGACTAGAGATCAGCAAGTTGGTAATGCCGCCATGCGGCACAACATATTCCTGGACGATGTCGCACGGCATCGTCGCCATCCGTCCCTCCTCATCTGATTCTCTATGCATCTGCGGGTAATCGGGACTACTGATTACCCGCCCAATCAAACTTTGCATTTGGCCCTGAGCGCCGCAACCGCTTGTTCAAACGCCTCACCCGGGCTCCAACCATTGCTATTGGCCAGTGCCCAGAATGTTTCCATCGTTTCAGGTCTAGCCTTTATACGACTTTTCGATTGCACGCCAGACGCTCCCGACTCGGCTTTGAGCCGATATAGTGCTCTCAGATCGGCTCCGAGATGCCGATTTACAGCCTCAAGTCTGTCCGGAGGCAGCGTATCAATCCAACCCGCGATGGCCGCGTGATCGGGATTTTCTTTGGTCGGCTCTGGAGGCGCTTCTCCTAGTGCGCGATACATCGGTGCAAATGTGTAAGTATAGTTCACGGTTTGCCTAGTACTGAACGCTGAAATGAGATTCTGCGACCGCAATACGAGGTAAAACACTCGGTCGCCGACGACACTGACCTCTCGAGGCATTAGGATCCACACTGGAAGGGCGCCGAATGATGGGGGCAGAAGTAGAAGGCAGCTTGTATCAACGTGCGTGGCTGAGGGCTCGTCGGGGACGTCGATTACCGATTCATCCAGTCGTCTGAGGGTTCGCGATGCCGCAACGAAGCCGCACCTCTCTAACCCAACCTGCTCGGTCTGCTCGAGGCAGTGTTCGAGGTGATCAGGCTCAAGCCAGCAATCTGCGTCCAGGAACCCTATGCCGCCATATCCTTCAGCAACCGCCATTAGGCCTCCCATAGCCCGCGGCGTATTGCCGTAATCTTCATGCGCCCGATCAAGACGTAGATGCCGCACGTTCGCCTGATCAATCCAGTCTTGCGGGAAGCCGTCCGCGACAAGAATATGGTCAGCACCTATGGTTTGGCGCTTTACCGATGCAATGCAGCGGTCGAGGCAGTCTCGGGTCTCCTTGTAATAGGGAGTTACGAAGACATACCGGCGTTTCCGTGCCGGCCTGATCATTGGCATATTGCCACCGCCTTCAGGCCAATCCTGCCCGTGTAATGGTTGCATTCTTAGCCACTTGCCCTTGAAATACGGCAGATCAAGCTCGACCTCCGCTACTTGGACATCTTGAAAAGCTCCTTTCATTGCGCTTTACGCATCAATAAGCCATTGATTCCGCTTAGGCAGAGTTCGCCTGGAGAAGGTTTTCGAGGTATCTACTTGTAATCGCTGCTAGTGAACGAATCAACCCCGCGCTGTCTCGGCGCGTGCACCCAAGCGCAGATCCTCTGACCTGTCCCAACTGCAGCTTGACTAAACTCGACTTTCCGCATTCTAAGCTCGGTTTTGGCCGTTCGGTCGCGCTCAGGCAGCATGGCAGAGCGCATACGTGATGGCAGGGCGCAGCGCGGGTCGGAGTTTCCCGGCATTAGGTAGCACTCGCCACCACAACATGCCTTCGTTCCGGGCCGCGTTTACCTACCATATTTGGCATGGAACACGCGCCCGTCATCACCGGCCTCCTCGCCAAGCGCGAGGAGATCGGCAAGCAGATGGCCGAACTGGAACGCCAGATTCGCAAGCACAAGGCCGAGATCGCCCAAATTGACGGAACCATTGGCCTGTTCTCCCCCGGCGTGGTCGCGGCCAAGCGCGAGGCCACGCGGACACCTCCAAAACCTCTCGCTGCCAATGGAACGCGCTGCGCGAGACCGGCATCTGCTCGTCCTCCTCGGCGCACCGGCGCTTCCAGGAGTGGATCAAGGTCGGCGTGTTCGAGGCGTTCTGGCGCGAGGGGCTGCTGGCCTACGACGCGCTGAAGGGGATTGAGTGGACCTGGCTGGCACTGAACGGGGCAATGGGCAAGGCGCCCCTGGGTGGGGAAAAACCGGCCCCAATCCCACCGATCGAGGCAAGCGCGGGGTCAAACGCTCGGTGCTGACGGACGGGCGCGGCGTGCCGCTCGGGGCCGCCATCGACGGCGCCAACCGCAACGACCACAAGCTGATGCGCGCGACCCTGGAGGCGGCGCCGGTTGAACGGCCCCGGCCAACCCGCCGCCGTCCCCAGCACCTCTGTCTCGACAAAGGCTTCGACTACGATGAGCCGCCTCTCCTGGCCGAAGAGTTCGCCTTCACCCTGCATCTGCGCAGCCGGGGCGCGGAGGCTTGGGCCAAGCGACACGCCCGAGCCAAGGCACGGCGCTGGGTTGTTTGATCGCGACCTTGCTCGTCAACTCCTTTTCCGTGTGCCCCTTCTGACCGTCGCATCGTCGCCGCCGGATCGTGGTTGTTTCCGCGGTCGGCCCCACTGACCGCCGCACCATGCGCCTCGAGACGAGGCCCCTCCATGTGGAGCGCGCGGTCCGGTGACCCGGCCGCAAGACCCACCGCGGGGTGGCCTGCGTCGCGTCCCGGCGGGGACGCCTGCGTCCGCCTCGGCTCGGCGGAACCGGTGAGGCCTGGCCCGCTCAGGCCGCCGCGGGGGCGGGCGCGGCGGCCTTTGGCCAGGCCTCGAACGGCTTGTTTCCCTTCCACATGGCGTGCAGCACGACGCCGATCTTGCGCGCGACCGCCACGGCCGCGCGCTTGAACCCGAGGCGCTGGACCAGCCCAAGGCCCCACGCCTTCAGCGCCGACGTCCGCTGGACGCGAACCAGCAGGCAGGCCGCGGCCTCGAACAGGTGGCTGCGCAGCAGCTTGTCGCCGCGCTTGGACACGCCCGCGCTGGTTCTGTCAGGTTTCGCGCCAACTACGTCGGTCGGAAAACTCTTATTTCGTTTATCCAGAGGCTGGCGACGCTTCATTGCCTTTCAACCGTGATTGGCGTTAGAAAATTGCTCACGTGCGGCCTGTTGGCGCGAGACCTGACAGAACCTCAATCATCGTCAGGCAAGTTCGCGAACACGTCTCCCGCTGTTTTTCAGCTCGAAGACGCGGCCCTGGACCCTCACCCTGACGACCTCTAGGCCTGTTCGAACAAAGCCGGACACGTCAGCCTTGAACCCGTGGCGGCCATCGCCGATCCCCGCCTGCGCCAGATCGGGCCGAAACAGGTCCGCCAACGCCGAGCCCGCCGGACAGGCGTCGATGGTGACGTCCACCCACACAGGCTGGCCCAGGCCCCTCTGCCAGCACCAGCCGTGCACGAACCCGTCGGCCACTCGATCGATATATCCCTCAAAACGGCGGCTCGCGCCCACAGAGTAGGCCTCGCGATTGGGCTCGACCGTCGCTATCATCTCCTGGCGGGTCGCCGGCGCGACAGCGAGGCCGCAGAAAGAGATCAGCCGGTCAACCGCGGCCTCCGGTGATTGGAGCGCCTTCTCATAGCTGACTAGCAAGGTCGGGCACGGCAGGGCGAGGGAGAACTCCATCATGCGACAGGACGCGCCCGCGGCGGCCCGCAGCGACTGGGCCTCGTCGTGGTGCTCTGAGATGCGGTTCCGCTGGGCGATCGCAACCGGGTCGCGGTAGCTAACCACGAAGTGTGGGTTCCGGAACAGCTCAGCCGCTTCGGGCCGCAGCACCTCGTCGAGGTTCGGCCGCTTGAAGCCCCAGA
>DATFDN010000081.1:0-4320 GCA_035252035.1 Acetobacteraceae bacterium
AGCGCATTCCGCCACCTATCCGCATCCCGGCAAATGGCGGAATGCGCTCCGCTTTTCCGCCCTACGACTGCCCCCATCGTCGAGGGATTGAGGTCTAGGCGGGAATATCGATGATCCGGCCGGGCGTTGTCGGATCGAGCCGGAACGTCCTTGGCCGGCGCTTGCTGCGTGGACCTTCCAGCAGCCCGGCCTTCTTCACCGCGCCATACATGGCCGTCTTGGTCCAGTAGCCGAGTCCCGAGAGGTTGCGGCTACCCTCGACGCCGAGTTTCTGACGCAGGATGCCGTTAGCGCTGGCGACCATGCCCCGGCGGCGGATCTCCTTGGTTTGATACTCCACCGTCATCGAGATGCTGAGCTGGTCCCAGTTCTCGATCCGGTGAGGGCAGTTCAGCGGCCACGTGGCCATCTGGCCGGCCTCCAGCTCCATCACCGTCGCGTAATCGTCGTACCACTTCTCGTATTTGATGTTTACTTCGTTATGATAGAGCGTGACCTCTTCCAAGGCGGGCTGGGTCAGAAAGGGGGGCACGGGCGGGTAGACGTACACCCGCTTGCCGCCCGCGATTTGCCAGAGGCTCTGGCCCGACGTATCGAAATGATAATAGACCTGCGCCTTGGGGGAGGAGATGAGGATGCCGTTGATGCGGCGGAAGGTAGAGTATCCCGGAACACGCTGTTCGATCTCGGCGAAGATGTCATCGAGCAGCGCGCCGTAGCGCCGGTCGATCTCGTTGACGCGGATCAGGTTGAGCCACATCCGGCCGGCGGCGATGGCGTCGATCACCTGCTCTCCGGACAGGGAGCCGATCTCGCCTTCGCGCCATAGCTTTTCTTCCCCTTGGGCGCCCATGGCGACCAGCATGTAGGCCTTCGGGGGATAGCTCTCGATCAGGCGGGCGAGCGCCTGGCGGCTGAACAGTTCATGCTGGTGCAGCGAGTGGGACAGGCGGAGCGGCTGGTTGCCCCACAACTCTGCGTGCTTGGGTTCCCAGGAGGTGAAGATCGTCGTCATCGTGGTTGTCTCCACATCAGCGCCGCCACCAGGCTTGCTCCGGCGATATACATTGCCAGTATAGCATAAATTGCGCCGGGCTGGCCGAAGAGCGGGATCAAAATTAGTGCAGCCGACAGTCCGACCGCCGCGCTGCTCACCTGCGAGATATAGCCCTGCCGCAGCAGCCCGCGCGCCTTGAAGGCGCTGCTGATCATATGGTCCACCCCAAGGAAACCTAGCCCCAAATAGTACAGTGGTACTTCCCAGGCATGTTGGGTGTATTTCCCCCCATAGACGAAGGAGACGAGGGGGGTTGCGGTGATCCATAGGATCACCACGGCAATGCCGACGGCGGTGGCGTACATGGCGATCATGCCGAGCACCCGCTGCGCGCGGCCTTCGCTGTGCGCGGTGCTGAACAAGACCAGCCATGACGCGTGCATGGCGTTGATCGCCTGCACCAACGGATTGCCCAGGTTGAGAATCGCGCGGCTTTCGGCCACCGCCTCCAGGCCAGCCAGCCAGGTCAGGATCAGCAGAATACCCTCGAACCGGAGCCAGATGCAGAAGGAGGAGGTGATCGACCATCCGGCGTAGCGACGCTGGAACCGGTACAGGTCGCTCAGGCTGTAGGGGGCCATTCCCGTGGTGCGTCGGTACAGCAGGCCGAAAATGATGACCGAGCATAGGAGGCTCCAGCCGCCCATGATCGCCCACAATTCCCCCCAGAAGATGTCGTGGCGCCAATGCAGCAGGAACGCGGTGGCCAGCACCCCGACAAAGTAGAGGGCGCCGATCACTGCCGAGGTGAAGGCGGACAGGAACACCAGGCAGAGCCGGCGGGCGGTGAGCAGGATCAGCACCATCGTGCCGCCGATTCCCGCCCCCAGGATGGCCCAGGCCGCATCGGGCACACGCAGGTACATCGTGACGGCGAACCCGATGAGGCTGACCACCGAGACCACGGCGAGCATGGCCGCGTGGACCCGCCCCATGGCGAGGACGTACGACCGGCGGTACTGCTGGCCGACCTGCGCCGACTGGATCAGCAGCGGTTCAAGGAACGCGCCATAGTGCAGCACGCTGAGGAAGAGGAAACCGCTGAAGGAAACCGAGTACAGGCCATAATCCGTCACGCTCAGCCACCGAGCGAAAATGACGTTTGTGATAAAGTTGCTGCCCGCGTAGATCGCCTGGTCTGTGATGAGCCAGAAGACACGGACCGCATTGCGCTGGCGCAGGGCACGGATATTCGAGAAGGTCGTCATCCAGCGATTCCGTGACTTGCCCGCACCCCAACGCGGCCGTCCAGGCCCTTGCATCCGCGCATCGTGGATTTCCTTCCGAGGGCGCATCAGATAGGCTTGTCCGCGCCAAATGTCGAGGGCTGCATAACGCATCGGCGGGGCTGCGGCGCATTGGTCGCGGCAAATTGCCCGGCTGGTCGGGGGGGTGTTCAGAGGCGGGCGGTCGAGGCGCTATTGCGGCGTTCGGGTAGGTCAAGGACCGAGCAGGCGGGCCACCAGGGCATCGATCCTCGCGCCAATGCCGCTCGCGATTAGCGCATCCCGGATGGCCCGGCGCTGGCGAGTGAAGTGAGTGCCCTCGTCCAAGGGCACGGCGGCAGCGACCCGCTCGGCCTCGGCGGCGGCCGCGGCGAGCTTGGCGTGCAGGGCGTCGCGGCGGTCGAACTCGGGGATCGGGAGTTCCCAGATCAGGTTGTCGAAGTGCCGAGCGCCGCCCTGACCCTTCGGCTGCATGGGGGCAATGCGCCGGCGAACAGCGTCGCAATTTAGAATTGCCGACAGGTACCGGCCCTCCTCAACGGCACGCAGCGGCGCCCAATATGCCATGTGATCGACGATCGCGAGATGGTCCTCCAGCACTGTTGCGGCGAACAGGGTGCCGGCCTTGGCATAGACCAGTCGCGACTTGATAACGCCGATCTGCGCGGAGAGGCCGCGCATATGGTTCACTCGCTCCAGAAGCGTCATCCTTAAGGTGCCATCCACACCCCTTGCAGCATGTGCCCCCCACTTTGCCTCGGCATCGCGCAACCACGCGGCCAGATGTCGAAAGCCGGCCTCCGCCGCTGCGGCGGCATCCATGATCTCCTTCCCGGCAATCGGCACCACGCCCAGCACGGGCGTGAGCAGTCGGAAGGGCGCGATTGTCTCTCCGAGCACCACCGGACGCAGGAACTCCCGCTCAATCGGTCCGTGCGGCGGCTCCACGTCCCGCCAAGGTGCCTTGTCCTGCCCGCCGATCTTCCCGCGCACGCGAGGTGCGGCGGGGTTGTGGCCCAGGCGGCCGGCGGCCTCGCGCTCCACGATAAAGAACCGGCGCGGATAGATCGTCGCGCCATCCTGAAATCTGGCGCGATACGGCGAGGCGCCCGCCAGGGTCGGGATCGGCGGCCATGGCTCGGGGTGCCAGGTGAGCGCCTTCGCGGCTTCCTCCTCGGTCGCGTCGCGCCGGGGGAGGCTGCCGGCGGAACGCGTCACCTCGGAGGGCGGCGGGCCGGACTCGTCGCGGCGGGCAATCAGCACACAGGCGGGGACGGGGAACAGTGGCTGCACCTTCTCATCGAAGCTCCAGGCCGCCGTGATCCGCACCGCTACGTCCCGGTAGTCGCCGCGCCGCAGCCCGGCGAAAGCGGGACGGTTTAGCGCCGCGTAGGGCAGCACGAAGGCGATCACCCCGCCGCGCTTCAGATATCGCTGCGCGCAGCGCGCCCAGAACAGCGCCGACAGATCCTGCTGCGTGGCGAGACGTCCGCCAACCCACAGGTTCATCTGCGAGCTGGCGTCCCGCAGCCAGGTCTTCAGCTTGGCGCTGAGGTGACTATAGGCGACCCAGGGCGGATTGCCCACGATCGCGTCGGCGCGCTGGTCCGCCCGCGACAGTCACAGCGGCCGGCGGAGGTTGCGGAGCACGAACGGCCAGATGCCGTTGCGGCTGGACCGATAGAGCGCGCGAAGGTGTGCGTAGGTCTCGGTCATCCGGCGCGCGGACTCCTCGTCCACCCCCTCGATCCGCCGCAGCGGGCGGCCGACCGTTTCCGGTGCGGACCCGTCGCGCAGGCCATCGGTCATCGCCCGCAAGCCCGGCTCGAAGCGGGCCTGGCTCTCAGCGAACCCAGCGGGCACGTGCAGCGGCCGGTCGTGGGGAACCTCCACTGCCACGTCGCGCATGTTGTGCGTCTGATGCACGTTCCACTGCATGGAATCGCCGAGATAGACCGGCACATGGACATCGCTCGCGCGCTGCTCGATCGTGCCGTCTTGCGCGATCGCCAGCAGCCACGTCACCCGCGCGAAAAT
>DATFDN010000082.1:0-17827 GCA_035252035.1 Acetobacteraceae bacterium
AGTCCCTCGGACAGCAGGTAATCCAGGTTCAGTAGATTGCCCCGGTCGTTGAACACCCACAAATTGAGCGAAAATACAATCGGCCAGGACAGCAGGAACAGGGCCGCGAAGGCGGCTAGAAGGATCAGGAACAGACGCGCGATGTTGCGGCTCGACGCATGAACGCGAACCGGTTCCGCAGGGCAAAGGGAGCCAGACAAGGCCTGTGCATCCATGGAGCCAAGTTCAGCGACAGCCATCAACAGGTTCCCCAGGAAGGTTCTCGATCGACAAGAACGCGATCGACGAGCTCTCGCATTTCCGCCCTGAACCGCGGCTGCGAGAACCGGGTCGCATTGATCCGGCACGCCTCACTCGTGATCGCCTCCTCCATCGCTTCGAACCGATCGAGGGCCTCGGAAACCGAAGCTGCATCTTGGCGCTGGAACAGCAGCCCTGTTGGCGGTCCCGCCTCCGGCGGCACGACGACGTCGGTCGAACCCCCTCGCCCATAGGCGATCACCGGCGTTCCGCACGCTTGCGCTTCCACCATGGTGATGCCGAAATCCTCCTCGGCCGCGAACACGAAGGCACGCGCCCGTTGCATGAGATCGACGAGCTCCGACTGGGAAACCGTGCCCGCGAAGTCGATGTTGCGTGCCCCGCGCCCGGCGTTTCGGACCCGCTCCTTCTCGGGCCCATCCCCGACAACGATGAGGCGGCGGTGAGGGTGATCAGCGAAGCTTTTCACGACAATGTCGGCCCGCTTATACGGCACGAACCGGCACGCGAGCAGAAAGAAGTCATCCTTCCGTGCCCCGAGGTCGAACCGATCGATGTCCACCGGCGGATGGATGATCGTGGAGGTTCGCCGGTAGACCTTGCCTATTCGCCGCGCAATGTGACCCGAATTCGCTACGAAATGATCAACCTGGTGTGCGCTCGCAACATCCCACTCCCGCAGTCGCGCGAAGAGCCAGCGCGCATAGAGTCCGCGCAGCCCCCAGCCGAGTCCGGCCTGATCCAGATACTGATGCTGCATGTCCCAAGCATAGCGCATCGGTGAATGCACATAGCTGACATGCACCTGATCGGGACCGGTGAGGACGCCCTTGGCGACTGCGTGATTGCTGGAGATGACGAGATCATACCCGCGCAGATCGAGCTGCTGGATCGCAATTGGCATGAGGCCTAGGTAGTTTCGGAAATGGCGGCGCGCGAAGGGAAGCCTCTGGATGAAGGTTGTCCGAACCTGGCGCCCCCGCAGGAATCCACGCTCCTCCTCCCGCAGAAAATCTACCACCGCGAAAATGTCGGCAGCCGGGAAGCAGAGGAGTAGCTGTTCGAGCACGCGCTCGGATCCGGCATAGGTGTCGAGCCATTCGTGAACGATAGCGACTCGAAGGCGCTGCGCCGATCCAGGAACGCAGCAGGTCCGCGGGGGAGCGCACCGATTCGCCTCGCGATCTAGTTCGTTGACCGCCTCCCCCGCCGGGCTCCACCGATAGGCCGATGGTTCGCCGTGGCTGCCGCCCGCCAGCCTTCCGGGCCTCTGCTCTTCCGCGAACCGCATGGCGAACCTTTTCCGAGGACGCATGGCAGCAGCCGACGTTGTCGGCGAGACAAGCTTTCCGCCCGGCCAAAGTGCAGCGCCCAAGCCCATTCGTCGATGACCAAAACGGACGAAGATTCCCTCATGCGAAGGGATGAAGTCGCATGACCAGTTTGAGGGTTGTGCGAAACCGCCATGTGGGACAGACGCAACCGAAAATGATCCAAGTTGAAAGCATTCTCTTCCAGAAAACGGTGGGTTGGTTTGCCTCGGCGTCAGTTTTGCTGGTGAGAGCAGCCCGAGGATGCACGCGGGCCAATCATACGTCCCGCCCAGCCGGGAGCCGGCTTGTGGAGCCGTCGGCCACCCTTGTGCTGCCGCGGCCCCATGGCAGGTCAGCTTTGAGGGTTGGAACTGGCCTAGGCGTGTCAGGCGTATGGCAGCCTGAGCTACGGTGGAATTCGTACGTCAATTGCCGGATAAGCCTTGCGTCGCCGCAACCTTAGACGCTAGCCTGATCTGTCCATATCAGGACTTCAAGGAATTCGATCTGACCTGGTGGCTGGCTTTGATGCAAATTCTAGGCTGACGATGTTTTCGCCGGGCAGGCCCATTCGCTGTTCCGCTGGTGTCTATCACGTCGGACCGATACTCCTTGTCGGGCTGGCGATGACAGCGTGGCCGGCGTGGTGCAGGGCTCAGAGCATCGAGAGCTACTTTCCTTCCGGCGTGGCCGGATCGGAACAGCAACTTGGTGTTACCGTACTGTCGCGCCAGCGCCCACTCTACGAGGCGCCAGGTATTCAGCTTGATGGCTTCACTGTTCGACCAAGAATAGATCAGTCGATCTTCTACAACTCCAATGTGAACGCTGTCCCTGGATCAAGTAGTCTCGGATCGAGTACCGCCGCTTCCGTTTCGGCTACATCCAATTGGGTGCGGAACAGCCTGAGTATGTCGGTCGGGATGAACAATCTTCGATATTTCTCCTTTCCTGCTGAAAACCATACTGATTGGAATCTTGGCATCGGCGGGGGTTATACCATTGCCGACAGTCAGCTAATTTTTGCATACTCGCATCAGTCCATTCATCAGCTTGGGACGACGCTTGGCACGTTGCGTTCCCAAACGCCTGCGTTGAACCGGACGGATAGTGTACTAACCGCCTACACGTTCCAGTTCGGTGATCTCGCTATCACTCCGGATGCGAGCGTCAGCGCAAACCGATTCGGCACGGCCACGGTTTCCGGCGTGCCGCTGAGTCAGCGTGTCTTCGACAACAACGTGTTGGCTGGCGGATTGACCGCTCGGTATTCAAGGGGAGAGACAGGAGGCTTGCTGCTCGTTGCCCGTGCGCTGGCCGCGAACTACATCAACCCTCAGCCGGGGTTCCCCAGCAACGACTACAATAGTTTCGCCATTCTTGGCGGATTCGATTATCAGGCGGAGGGGGTCTTGCGCTATCGCCTCCTGGCGGGCCTTGAGGTTCGCTCGTTCGCGGCGCCGCAAGTCGGCACTAGCACATCGCCAAGCATAGAGGGGAGCGTCGTCTGGACTCCTACGGGATTGACGACGCTCACGGGCTTTCTCTCGCGCCGAATCGAGCCGCCCCAGACCTTCGGCCTTAACGGCTATGTGCTTACTCAGAGCCGGATCGTGATCGATCATGAGTACATGAGGAATGTGTTCCTTCAAGCGCGCGCCAGCGCGCAGCTCGCGCAGTACTTGCCACGCGGATCTCAGACCAATTTCACGGTTGGTGCCGGTGTATCCTGGCTTCTGAACCGCAGGCTGCGGCTTTCACTCGACTACGACTTCACCCGACAGAGCGCCATTTCAAACGGCGGCGGCACGACGGGCCGCGTCTTGCTCGTGAGCGGCCAGTACGTGCAAAGCTTGGCGACCCTCACGTTGCACGTGGCTCTGTGAGGGGTGAGTGGGGGGACGGCGGCTGCCTGCCGCTAGCTTCAGAAATACCGCTCGAAGATGGTGATAACGTCCCCGGGACGCACAGCGGCCCCGCGCGGCACGCGTCCTTCCACCGTGTGGTGATCCACGGTTCGCAGGATCGATGCGTACCCGGTTTGCGCGCGGTACGTAAAGCCGCCGGCGATTGCCACAGCGGTCAGCACGGTCATGCCGGGTTGATACGGGTATTGGCCGGGCTTGGCGACCTCGCCTAAAATGAATATCGGACGGTATGTCAGGATATCAACGGACACGCTCGGATCCAGCAGCACTTTCTTGTCCCGCAACCGCTGCTCGATGCTCTTTTCGAGTTGGTTGGTGGTAAGGCCGGCGGCCGGGACCGGGCCGAGCAGGGGAAGCGCGACATTGCCGCGATCGTTTACCCGGAACTCGCCGGTCAATTGGTCCTGGCCATAGGTGATAATTCGGATCTGGTCCTCGGCGCCCAACCGATAGGGTCCGCCCGGCGTCTCCGGCAGTGGGGGCAGGCCCGATCCTGGCGCGCATGATGCAAGTAGATAACACCCCAACATTCCGACGGACATTACCGAACGAACGAACCGGAACTTATGCCTTCGCAAGGGGCGAGCAACTTTCATATGCGGATTCAATCCGACAAGGGAAAAGGCAGGCACATGTAATTTACCACGGCTGTCCAGGGTGTCCAATAGTTTGCGTGCCCCGCACCTCCCATGAGCGGCACCTAGCCTAACTGTTGCACGGCCTCGCCCAGCGCGCGCGCTGCGGCACCCCAACTCAGGCTGGCCGCCCGCGCCTGCCCGCGACGACGCAGATCGTCCGCCAATCCGTTTTCATCCAAGAGCCGTTCAACAACGTCGATGAGCACCCTGCCAGCGCCATCCGTAAAGTAGAGCGCGTCGCTCCCGCAGATCTCCTCCACGGCACCCCCGCCTGCCGCGAGGACGGGGCAACCGCACGCCATCGCTTCGACCGGCGGCAAGCCAAACCCTTCATAGCGGGAAGGAAACAAGAGACATGCGGCGGCTTCGTACAGGGCCCGCAACTCGGCGTCAGTAACGCGGCCAAGGTAGCGCTCGGCCAAGGCGGCGTGAGCGCCACGACGGAACACACCAGGATAGAATCCGCCGACTAGGGCGATCGTCATGCCGCGCCGCTTGAGCATATCGGCCGTCTCGCGCAGCGCGTCGAGGTTCTTATGTGCCACTCGGCTGCCAACCACGAGCGCGAACGTGCGTGGTCGCAAGCCGTGCCGTTGCAGCACCCCCGAATCGGCAGGGACACGCAGGATATGGTCCGCGCCTTCATACGTCACGGCGATCTGCCTGGGATCGAGGCCAAACCGCATACTGATCCGGGCACGAGAGAACTCGGAGACGGTGACGATCCGTGCGCCCGCCGCGACCAGCCCACGCTGGACCGCCTTGTACAAGGTGCGGAAGCGCAGCGAATAAGACTCCGGTGTGTCGAACACGCCAGCATCATGGATCACCACGACCTGCCTGCGTCCGGCCAGAAGCGGAGCGGTATTGGCAAGGTTGATGAGCACGCCGCCGCGCGCCGCCGAAGGCAGTTCCGTCTGCTCCCACACGTGACCTTGGGTCCGTCCGACTTGCCGGAGGCGCAGCCGTCCATAGACAGGGAGATCGGGCTGCTCCTGGCCCGGCGTCGCTGGCCGAGACAAGAGAATCTCGGTGTCCGGCCACGCACCGCATGCGACGAGGTGGTCGATCGCGTTCACGATCTCTTTGGAAAAACGTTGCACGCCGGTAACTGGCTGCCTCAGGAACCGGCCATTCAGCAATACCTTTGGAGTCATTCCAAGAGAGAACCGAGGGCGACGGGCATCCTATGCCTCCGTCCGGACCGATCGGGCGATATGATAGCCGCTGTAACTCCTATACATGTACGACATGCGTCCGCCCGCTAAAGCCGCCTTGCGAAGGTCGATACGGGTCATTACTGCCCCCATGACGTGTGCGCCACTCTCGCGCAGCAATCGGAGCGCATCTTGAGCCGCGGTGCGTGTTGTCTTTTCCCACCGGACCACCATGAGTGTGGCATCGGCTTGGCGCGCGAGCACAAGCGCATCGGCAACCGGCAGCACTGGCGGTGTATCAAGAAGCACCAGATCGTACCGCTCGCGCACGCTGCTGAGGAGATGGGACATGCGCTCGGAGGCCAAAAGTTCCTGTGGATCACCGGTGCTATTGCCTGCCTGGATCACATGCAGCCGAGGCTCGGCGCCATGAATTACCGACTTGCTGTCACCCAGCATGGCGCCCGTGAGGATCTCGTGCAACCCCGCGGTCGGCCGAAGGCCAAACTGTGTTGCTATGGACGGGCAGCCAAAATCGCACTCAATGAGAAGAACCCGCCACCCGGCTGACGCGGCATTGCTGGCCAGCTCCGCGGCGAACACGGATTTTCCTTCCTTCGGCAGCGCGGAGGTGATCATCACGAGCCGGGGGCGCCCCTCCCTCGATACCCGCATCTGACCACGCAAATTATCCAGCGATGCGCCAAGGGCGAGCGCGCTCCGGCTCTTCGAGCCCCGCCGCGCCCTGCCGCGGGGCACTTTCGGCACGAGCGCAACCAGCGGCAGCCCGAGTTGGGCCTCAAGCTGCTCGGGCGAGCTGAAGCCACCGCGAAGCCGTTCAATGAGACAGGCAAGGGCCACGCCGAGCGCGGTCGACAACACCGCGGCGACGCCCAGCAGTCGCACACCCCCCGGACTCGAAGGGCCTAGGGGAGGGCGCGCGCCGGAGACCAGGGACGCATCAGGCTCCTGGATTCCCGAGACATTGGCCAGCTGGGTCGCACGGTTGAGGAAACTCTCGTAAATGCTGCGTGTCGCGCGTGCCTTGGTCTGAAGGGATTGCAGCCCCACCTCTGCCAGGTTCTCGTTGCTGACCGCACTGCGCAGCTCTTCCATCCGTTGCTGTAATGCCTCCTCCTGCGTACGCGCTGCCTTAACCTCGGTGCGCAGGCTCGTGGCCACGTTGGCCATCTCCTGCTCGGTGCGAGCCTGTAATTTGTGCAATTGCGCGCGGACCGATGCTAGTTCGGGGTTGCCGTTGCCCTGGGCGGCAGCCAATTGGGCTTCGCGCCCAGCCACCGCGGCCGCTTGCGCCTGAAGTTGCGCGACAAGCGGCGACTGGACGACCTCGGGCAAGGTGTTGGTCCGCCCCTTGCCGCGCAGCGCCGCCTCCGCCTGTGCGAGCTGCGCCTCCTTGAGCGCCCGTTCGCGCCTGACGTCGACGAGCGTTCGGCTCACGGTGTCGAGCTGCTGGCGATTCACCGTCGGCGAGGCGGGCGCGCCATTGCTGTTTGACCCCTCCTCGCTTAATCCGTGCTCTTGGCGATACTTTTCGACCGTCAGCTCGGTGGCGCGCACCTCTTCGGACAGCTTGCCCATCTGTTCCTGGAACCAATCATGCGCCCGCTGCATCGCAACGAATTTCTCTTGCCGCTTGAAGCCGAGGAACTGCTTGACCATTTCATTGCCGATATCAGCGCTCAGCTCGGCGTTGCTTGTCGTGACCAGCACGCGCAGCACGCTTGACTTTGCCTCATTGATGAAGCTGAGCTTGCCGCTCAGAATCGCGGCGGCGGTCTCCACCGGATCCGCGGGGGCCAGCGGCTGCTCCTGGGTGGCTGGCAGCACACCTAGTTTCCGAAGCCATACATGGAGCGCGGCGCGCAAGCCGCCGCCCTTGGGCGCAAACTCCGGATTGTTGACGAGATCCAGCGCCTTCACGACCCCCATCTGCAATGCCGGCGACCGCATGATATCGATTTGCGTTCGCATCAGACTGCCGACATCGCCGCTATCGGGTGTAATCGCCTGCAAATCGCTGACCTGTGTGCGCTGTGGCTCGATGAGGACCAAGGCTTCGGCGACGTACTGCTTCGTCATCCGGCTCATCAGGAAGGCGGTCCCCCCGACGCCGAGCGCGACCGACAAGATCACGACCCAAACATGTCGGCGCAGGATCGCTGTGAATCGCCCGAATGGCACCCCGAGAGGCTCAAGCCGCACCGCCGGATCCTGGATAAGGCCGACCGGTGTCTCGGGTCTCTGGACCATTCCGCCCTGCATGGGTCTACTCGCCGTTCAATATGGGGATTGCGGTGTGTCAAACCTGGCTGCTAGCGTCGCATGTGTAACGGCTAGGCGGAGAGGCTGGAGCCGGCGCGGCCGATCGGCCGCGCCGATTTCCGGCCGGAAGATGGGATCGTAATGCATCTCAAGATCGCGGTCGGAATCCCTACAGTGGGCCGCGCTTCCATCCTTTGCGAAACGCTGACCGAGCTTGGCCGGCAGACGCGGCAGCCGGATCGCCTGATCGTATGCGCCCCGAGGGCCGCCGATGCGAAGGGTGCCGCCGCGGCATTTCCCGAGCTGCGCCTTGTTTTCGCGGATGCGGGCCTGCCTCGGCAGCGCAACGCCGTGATCGACGCGGCGGGCGATGCCGATGTGCTGGTATTCTTCGACGATGACTTCCTGGCTCATCCGGACTATCTGGCCAGGACGGAATATCACATGCAAAACGATCCGCGAATTGTCGTCGCAACCGGCCGGGTGCTCGCTGACGGCATTGGCGGGCCGGGCCTGTCGCCGGCCGAAGGGCGGGCGATCCTGGCCCGGCATGTTGCGGCGGGAATGGCGGCGACGCCAGCATTCTCCGGGTATGGCTGCAATATGGCACTCCGCCTCGCGCCAATGCGCCAGCACGGCCTGCGCTTCGATGAGCGGCTGCCGCTCTATGGATGGCAAGAGGACGTGGATTTGTCGCGCCGCCTTGCCAAGCACGGCCTGGTGGTGCGCCTTGAAGCAGCCTGTGGGGTGCATCTTGGTGTCAAGCTCGGGCGTGGCTCGGGCGTGCGGCTCGGTTATTCGCAGGTTGTCAATCCGATCTATCTCTCGCTCAAGCGATGCGGCTACCCGTTCGGGCGCGCGGTCGGCCACATCGCAGGGAACATGGCCATGAATGTCGTGCGCTCGACCTGGCCGGAGCCCTATGTGGACCGGCGCGGCCGCCTGCGCGGCAACTTGCTCGCGTTGCGGGATTTGATGGCAGGCAAAGTCATACCGGAGCGCATCCTTGACTTGTAGCATGTCCACGTGACCGCAGCGGGGGTTCATGGCGGCGACGCCATGCTCGATGTGTTCGATATCGCGAACGGAAATCGCGAGACCCAGGTGACGGCGCGCCTGTGGGCTGCGGCGGCGAGGCGAGCATAGTACTCGGCATCCTCGGCGAGACGCCGCAATCCGTGCGCGGCCGCGTCCAAATCCGGCTCCGCCCAGACACTGCCCGCATAGATAGCGGATGCATCGTTGACCGGAACCAATCTGCATGGAACAAGATGGCTGTTCGAAGAATCCATGAACTCCCGGTTGCCCGACCAGTCCGTGGCCACGACCGGCACCCCGTGCGACATCGCCTCCAGCATGGGAAGGCCGAACCCCTCGGCGCGATGCAGTGACAGGAATACGTCGGCGCGCTGGTAGAGTTTCGTCAGCGCCGCGTCGTCAAGATGAGTCCTGATGGTCTCGATATTGCCGCCGGAGGCGCGCTTGGCGAGCGAAGGCGGGAATGTGTCCTGGCGTCCCGAAAGCTTGAGCACGAGTCGGGCGCCCCTCGACGCGCCGAAAGCCTTGCGAAAGGCGTACAGCGCACCTTCCGGATTTTTCCGTGAGAGACTTGAGCGGCTGTCGGCCATGGCCAGCACGGTGAATGGAGCATCGTTCCGCCGCGATCGCGCCGGCGCCGGCCGCACGCGGTGTGGCACCACGTGGATCGGCCGGTTGGTCAGCTTGGTGAGGCTCGCCTTGGAAAAGGCGCTTGGCGTCCAGATCTCGTCAATGGCGCGGTCGCATCCCATCCATTCGGCCGGGGGGTCCGGCAGTTCCCACGCCCAATAGGCGACGCGATAGGCTTCGGCCCCATGCGGCAGCACGCTGCCTATGAGGCTGGCGGTCTGCGGCCCCCCGGCATGGAAGATATAGGCCGACCCCGGCCGATGCGGAATGCGGAACAGCGGATTGTGCAGCGCCCGAGTTGCGTCGAGAAGCTCCGCGTCCATGCCAAGCTGCCGCAGCGCCTCCCATTGCAGTCGCGCGCCGCTGGCGATCCCGGTGCGGCGACCGAGCGCGGAAACGATGATCACGCGGCGGAAGTCCCGATTTCCAAAGCGGCCACGAATTGCGCGATGCGTGAACTCGGCCGATCCCGCAAGATAGGCGTCGGAAAGGCGTCGTTTGAGGCTGCCCGTCAAGGCCAGCATTAAGCGTCCCCGTGCCTTTCACACGCCTTTGGGAGAAGCAACGCTGCGGCGCCGCATCAAAATTCGAGGGCTTTCGCGAACTCCGTTCCACCCCACAATTTCTGCGCCTTGTAGGCCGCCTGGGTCCGGTTGGTGGCTCCGATCTTCCGCATGATGTTACGGACGTGAACCTTCACTGTGCTTTCGCTCATGCTGAGCTCATGGGCGATGATCTTGTTGGCCTTGCCTTGCAGCAGATGCGACAAGACGGCCATCTGCCGCGACGTCAGCCGGTTCTGCCGCTCCGGCTCCGAGGCGGGGGGCGCGCGATCCGGACGGTTTGAGAGCAGCATGTCCAGCGGGGCGAACGTGCCCCCTGCCTTGACAAAACGGATCGCCGCGAACGTGATCGCGATTCCGGCGGTCCTGGTCGGAATGAAGCCGTGCGCGCCGCTTCGCAACGTGCTGCGGATGGTCTTTGGTTGCTGCGCGTCCTCGGCGTCTGAAAGCACGATGAGCGGGACGGCATCGAAGGCCTGCCGAATGGATGCGATCGTCTGTGCTATGGCCCCCTCTGAACCTTCTGTGGCGTGCGCGTGGTAAATAATCAGATCCAGATTGGCCAAACCGGCGCCGCGCAGATCCTCAATGGAGGCGGCGGGAATGATCGCGAGGCGAGGGTGCAGCGAAGCGAATGCTTTCGACAAGCATTCCTGGCTGAAGCGATAGCAGTCGATCAGGCCTACGCGCAACTCGCCACTCTGCGCATGGGCCGAGGGCGTCCCGGCGGCATCGAACATGATTCCAAGCTCTGCCATCTGATGGAGAAGGTCGCCTTCCGGAGCGCCACTAGCTCGGTTCGGCCGCGCGAGCATGTCGGTTAGCCGAATTGAGTCAGGGACAACATGATGTCGGTCGCTCAATTGCCGCTCCTCCTGGATCGCGTCGCCATTCTTCGCAAGGCTAGCACCTTTGGGCGCATCTAGAAGCGATCAAAAAGCATTAACGACTTTTGGTAGGTAGCCCCTCTTGCAGGTGCAACCACTCCGCGAAAGGATCGCTTTCAGGACGGCGTACGATAGAATCTCGTTGCCGTGCAGCAATTACGTGCCGCCCGGAAGTACAATACAATCAGACTAGCGACTATTTCGCCCTGGAGAGGGCTCACGCAATTCGCGCCCGGCTAGGGCAGCCGCGCTGCCACCGCCTGAATTTTCGTCGGGCCAGGATCCATTAGCCATTCGGCTGAACCGGTTCACCCGCTCGCGAAGAGATGGTCTACCATTGCTCAGGCGGTGTACGCCTGAAATGGCGGTATCGCGCGCCATGGCTTGGCATATAGCCTTCCCCTGCTCCGCAAGCGTATGCCCGAGCGGGCCGGGGGAATGGATGCCGTCGCTGACAAGCCGCCAACTCTCGGAAGGAATGCTGCGTTCGCACACAGACGGCGCACTCAGGAGCACACTCTCCTATTATCCGCTCCTCTGCACCGCCGCGCTGGTGGGAGCCGACTGCCTTGCCGTGCTGGCCGCCAGTGGAGCGGCGCTGCGGTTTGGGAGCGTGCTTTCGGCTGCCAACGTCTCGCCCATTCCGACCTTGCCGCCTTCTGGGGTCTGGCGCCCGGCAGCCGACCTCCTCGCGCTGTCCGCCAGCCTGCTCGTTTGCCTCGCTGCGAGAGGCCGCTACAGCGATCGCATTCCTTTTTGGAGCGACGTGCGCCACATCGTATGCGCCTGTAGCTGGGCGGCCGCCATCCTGGTAATTTTCAGCCTGCTGACCGGAGAAATCACGCGGTGCGCCTCGGCGGCGCTCGGCCTGCTGTTTTTCGCTCCCTTCGCAATGGTCGGGAATCGGGCGGCGAAGCAGGCGCTCGCCTGGGCAGGCATTTGGGGACTACGGGTAGTGGTCCTGGGTGATGGACCAAGCGCCGCGCAGGCCGAAGCTGCCGTGACTTCGGATCCCTCGCTTGGCTATGACATCGTGGGGCGGATTGATCCTGCGGCAATCACCGTGGGTGCTGCGGTCCCGCGCCTATGGCCCGTGCTCGCGCGATATCGCGCCAGCCGGCTGCTGATCGCCCTCGACTCCGACGGCACGGTGCAGCGCCAGGTGATAGGGGCGGCGCTGCGCGAGCGGGTTCCTTTTGCCATCGTGCCGCAGCCCTACGCATTTCCCTCGTTCGCCTTCGATTCGACCCGTATTTTCACTCACGAGCCGGTGCTGCTGGCGTTTCGCGATGGGCTGTCGCGGCCGGTATCACGCTTCCTCAAAGCGGCGGTCGACATCGTCGGCGCCACCGTCGCCCTGATCGTTGCGAGCCCGTTGTTTCTAGCGATCGCCGTTGCGGTCCGTCTGGATGGCGGACCGGTGCTGTTCGCGCACCAACGGGTGGGAGCGGGAGGCCGGCATTTCTACTGTCTCAAATTCCGCACCATGGTGGCGGACGCCGATCGCGTGCTTGAGGACGCACTCGCGAACGATCCGGCCCTCGCGGTGGAGTGGCAGGCCACGCGCAAACTGCGCAACGATCCAAGGATCACCCCCGTGGGTCGCTTCCTGCGGAAGACCAGCTTGGACGAGCTGCCCCAGCTCATCAACGTGATCCGGCTGGATATGAGCCTGGTCGGCCCCCGGCCGATCGTGGACAGCGAGATCCCACTCTATGGCGACGACATCGCCCAGTACTATGCCGCTCGGCCGGGCCTGACCGGCCTCTGGCAAGTCAGCGGGCGGAGCGACACCACCTATGCACGGCGCGTGCAACTCGACGTATGGTACGTGAACAACTGGACGATCTGGCATGATGTCGCGGTGCTGCTGAAGACCATTCCGGTCGTCTTGGGCCGCGTGGGAGCCCGATGACTGATAGAATGGACGCACTCTTGCAAGATCGGTCGAGCGGGTTTGGCGAACCTCTAAACCTGACGTCAACCAGGGACGAGCGCAGAGCCTTCTACGAATCCTATATCACTCACAAGGCATGGGACGGTGCTGCCAGCCAGCACGAGGACGAGGCGTTCGCCTTGGAGATGCGCCGAGCCGGAATCATGCCTCCAGCGGCCATCCTCGAAATCGGGTTCGGGGAAGGGCGGTTCCTTGACTGGTCGCGTCGGCAAGGCTTCTCTGTCCAAGGAGTGGAACTTATTGAGGAACTGGTGCTGCGCGCCAGGACGCGCGGGCATAGGGTCATGCTCGGCCATCTTGAATCGGTGATCGATCCTGAGGTAGAGCAGTTTGACATTATCGTTGCGTTTGATGTCTTTGAGCATTTCACGCCGACCGAGCTAGTCGCGCTTTTGCGGTTTGTCCGGCGGCTCCTGAAGCCACACGGACGTGTCTTGGCTCGGTTTCCCAATGGCGCGAGCCCTTTCGGGGCCTATTACCAAGCAAGTGATGTCACTCACGCCGTCGCGCTTAGCCCTGTCACCATAAGCCAGATTGCGATGCCGGCCGGGATGCGGGTGGTCTCGGTCCAGAACGCCGCGCGCCCGCTGCATTGCGGGCGCCGGCATCGCCTGGTGCGGCGGGCAGGGTATCTCGCGCGCGATGCGATCGAATGGGTTGTGGGGCAGATTTATTTCGGCCGGCGCGTGGCGCTCGACCCCATGCTTACGGCGGTGCTTGCCCGCGACCCGCCGCAAGTGGCGGCCGGTCCGGGTGGCTAGCCTGTCCGACGGTGACATGCACCGCCCCGTCCCGGCGGCGCTACCAAGCTACGTCTGGTACGATTTCCGTCGCCGTCGCGCACCACCGATCGGGCCAGCAGGCGAGTGGCTTGTACATCCATCGATCGGTCACTCCCCCCGATTCACCTCCGGCAGGATCTCAGCCTTGAGAGGCAGCTTCTCGCCAAGCCAGATCGCGTGCAGCAGATGGTCGTCGCGCGGGCGATCGGTCTCTGGGTGGACCAGCACCGTCAAGCCCTGCCGATTCAGCGCCAGCCAGGGCACGAGGGCCGGAAAGACCTCCGGCGCGAATGCCACTTGGTACATCGCGCCCGGATGCGGCCCGACCGGCACATCATGCCAGCGCCCCATCCGCACCGGGAAACGCTGCTCGATCCAGCCACGTAGCTCCGCCGCCTGCTGTTTGGTGCGCTCCGGGTCGTAGTAGACGTGCGCGTGCCAGTCCCGGATCAACCCGGCGTCTTTCGGCTGCTCAGGCATCCCTCTCCTCCAATCTCCGCCGCGCCTCGCGCTTGGCAACCTTGCCGTAGCCGGATTTCGGCAGTTCCGGCCAGAAAATCACGCCAGCCATTTGTCGCGCGCGAGCCGGCCTTCGGCATGGGCCAGCACTCCGCCTCGGCCATGGGGGCCGGCGGCCCGCACCCGGAGCGCGGAGGCATCCCAGGACACGCGGTGTCGCCGGGAATCACCGCCGGCCGGTGAGGCAGGCGCCGCGCGGTCTGCAACGGCAGGCAGGCGAGGTTCGCCGTCGGGATCAGCGCGCCGCCTCCAGGATGGAGACGTAATTGGCAACCGCCGCGCCGCCCATGTTGAACACGCCGCCAATGTCGGCCTTTGGCAACTGCATTCCCTCGGGCGCCTGCCCGGCGAGCTGCATCGCAACGAGCGCGTGCATCGACACCCCGGTGGCGCCGATCGGGTGCCCCTTCGCCTTCAATCCACCGGATGGATTGATGGGAAGCCGCCCGTCCTTTTGCGTCCAGCCCTCCAGGACCGCGCGCGCGCCTTGGCCAGGGGGCGTGAGGCCCATCGCCTCGTATTCGATCAGCTCGGCGATGGTGAAGCAGTCATGGCTCTCCACGAAGGAGAGATCGTCGAGCTGGAGGCCGGCGGCATCCAGCGCGCGCCGCCAGGCCAGCGCCGCGCCTTCGAAGCCGGTGATGTCGCGCTTGGAGATCGGCAGATAATCGTTCACCTGCACAGCGGCGCGGAAGCGGATGGCCTTGCCCATCGCCGAGGCGGTCTCCGCATCGGTCAGCACCAGCGCGGCGGCGCCGTCGGAGACCAACGAGCAGTCGGTTCGCTTCAGCGGCGGGGCGACATAGGGATTCTTCTCGCTCAGCGTGCGGCAGAACTCGAAGCCGAGGTCGCGGCGCATCTGCGCGAACGGGTTGGCCACGCCGTTCTTGTGGTTCTTCGCGGCGATGGCGGCGAGCGCGTCGGACTGGTCGCCGTAACGCTGGAAGTACCGCTCCGCGATGCGCCCGAACACGCCCGCGAAGCCGGCGGGGATGTCGGATTCCTCTTTCTTGTAGCTGGCCTTCAGCAGGTAGTCCCCGACCTCCTTGCCCGGCGTCGCGGTCATCTTCTCGACGCCGATAACGAGCGCGAACCGGCCCCGTCCAGCCGCCAGGAAGTCGCGCGCGCCATGGACGGCGGCGGAGCCGGAGGCGCAGGCATTCTCGTACCGCGTCGCCGGCTTGAAGCGCAGCTCTGGCAGGTGTTGCAGCACCAGCGAAGCGGGGAAGTCCTGGGCCGAAAAGCCGTTGTTGAACAGGCTGACGAAGCTGGCGTCGATCTCGGCGGGCGCAATCCCCGCGTCGGCGATCGCCGCCCCGGCGACGTGCCCGATCAGGCTTTCGATATCCGGATCATCGAGCTTGCCGAAGGGCGAATGAGCCCATCCGACGATGCAGGCTTCGGGCATTGAACCCTCCTTGGAATGATATTTCAAAGAGTCTAGCGCCGGCCGGACCGGCAGGCCAGGATGGGCACCGCAGGGGTGGCCTGCGCCGTACGGAGCTTGGGGAGGAAATAAACATGACCACACGCCGTCATTTCCTCAAGGCGGCCGCGAGCGGCATCGTCTTCTGTGGCTGCGCGCTGGCCGGCGCGGCCCACGCGCAGCAGGAAGGGGGAACGCGCCAGCCCGTCACCATCAACGGCAAGCGCGTGAAGACGATCGATGTCCATTCGCATTGCCTATTCCACGAGGCCACCGCCCTGCTTGGCGACGAGGCCGCCGCGCTGACCCCGCCAATCCGGGGGGCCAGGGAGGCGTACATCGTCATCGAGGACCGCCTGAAGAGCATGGACGCGCAGGCGATCGACATGGAGGTGCTGTCGATCAATCCGTTCTGGTACGGCAAGGACCGCGACCTTGCCGCCAAGATCGTCGGCGTCCAGAACGAGAAGCTTGCCGAGCTGGTCGCCGCGCACCCGGACCGCTTCGCGGCCTTTGCCTCGCTGACTTTGCAAGACCCGCAGCGTGCCGTGCAGGAGCTGGAGACCGCGATGCGAAAGCAGGGTTTGCGCGGCGCGGCGATCGGCGACGTGGTGGCGGGCGCCGAGTTCTCCGACCCCAAGTTCCATCCGGTGTGGGCGAAGGCGGAGGAGTTGGGCGCCGTGCTGTTCATCCACCCCCAGGGCGTGCCGGAGCTGGCGCCGCGCCTGAAGGGCAATGGCTGGCTTCCCAACCTGGTCGGCAACCCGCTTGGCACGACGATCGCCCTGCAACACCTGATCTTCCAGGGCACGCTGGACCGCTTCCCCGGCCTGAAGATCATCGGCGCTCATGGGGGTGGCTATCTTCCGTCCTACGCCCCGCGCGACGACCACGCCTGCTTCGTCGGCGAGACCTTCTGCGATCCGAATATCAAGCTGAAGAAGCGTCCGACGGAGTACCTGAACCAGCTCTATTTCGACTCACTGGTGTTCACCCCGGAGGCGCTGCGCCACCTCGCGGCGCAGGTGGGCGCCAGCCAGATCATGCTGGGCAGCGACAACCCGTACCCGTGGGAGCCGCACCCGGTGGACCCGGTGATGGCGACAACGGCCTTCAGCGACGACGAGAAGGCGGCGATCCTGGGCGGCAATGCGGCGAGGCTGTTCGGGTTCCAGGCGTAAGCATCGGCTTCATGGAGCGGGCCGCCCCGCGATGGCACGATAGATCGCCAGGATGATGATCGCGCCGATCACCGATGCGATGAACCCGGCGCCCTGTCCGGGGCGATACCAGCCCACGGCCTGGCCGATCCAGGTCGCGAACAGCGAGCCGCCAATGCCGAGCAGGATCGTGACGATGATGCCGCCAGGGTCGCGTCCCGGCATGATCAGCTTCGCCAGGGCGCCCACGATCAACCCGATGATGATTGCCCAGATGAGCCACATGTCGCCTCCTTATGGCCTTGCGCGTGGTCTGAGGCAATGGAGCATAGCCCCCCGTCCTGTTGAAATCACAGCGAAACGGGCAACGACAAGTTTACCAACCTCTTAGGCTAACGGCTGCGCGATTCCAGGCAAAGTGCCTCTGTGTCGAAAGGGTAGGAGGCCTCGATGCCCACGAAGGCGTATCTCGCGGAAGCGTTCGGAACGTTTGTTCTGGTGTTCGGCGGGTGCGGCAGCGCCGTGCTGGCCGGAGACCACATCGGATTCGCCGGGGTGGCGGCGGCCTTCGGCCTGTCGCTGTTGACGATGGTTTATACCATAGGGCCAATTTCGGGCTGCCACGTCAACCCGGCGGTCACGGTGGGACTGTTCCTGAGCGGGAAGTTTCCGGCGAACCGCATCGCGGGCTACGTCATAGCCCAGATCCTGGGCGGCATCATCGCCGCCGGCATCCTGCTGGTCATCGCGCACGGTACCGGCAATTTCGACCCCGCGGCGACCGGTTTCGCCAGCAACGGCTACGGCGCGCGCTCGCCGGGGCACTACGCGATGGGAGCGGCCTTCCTCTGCGAGGTGGTCCTCACCGCCTTCCTGGTGTTGACGATCCTCGGCGCGACCGACATCACGGCGCCCGTCGGGTTCGCCGGCCTCGCCATTGGGCTGATGCTGGCGCTCATCCACCTGGTCTCGATCCCGGTCACGAACACCTCGGTCAATCCGGCGCGGAGCATCGGCCCGGCGATCTTCGCCGGTCCCGCGGCGCTCTCGCAGCTCTGGCTGTTCATCGCCGCCCCGCTGATCGGCAGCGCGCTCGCGGCGGCGGTCTACGCAGTGCTGCGCGCCGAGGCGCCGGTCATTTCGGCGAGAACCGCCGAGCAGGCGCTGCCGGGTGAGCAGGCGGAGCGCCAGCCGGTCAACCCGGCGCTGCGCTGAGCGTCAGCGGCGGAACGGGTCTGCCGGATAGGTGACGGCCATGAGGCATAGGCCCGCTGCCGGCGCGGTC